>WGDQ01000937.1 GCA_015493185.1 Planctomycetaceae bacterium | reverse complement strand
GTCGAAATCGTTCTCCGCGGTCCGGCCGCGCTGGCCCAAGGCGTTTATCCCCTTCGCATCGTCGGACAGGCCACACATCGGCATCAGCCCCGGCGCGTGGTGCTGGACCGGCTCGCTCTGCGGGTCGATTCGCCGCTGGCGATCGAGGTTCAACCCTGCCAAATCGCCCCCGGCGGCCGGCAATCGCTGCACGTTCGCATCAGGCGTCGCGTCGGCGAAGGTGTCGACGAAGGTTCTGAAATACGCGTCTCGTGGCCAACCGCGCCGGCCGGGCTTCGACTCGCTGAGCCCGCGGTCGTTGCCGCCGATGCCGAGCAGGTCGAACTACAAATCGAGGCCACGCCTGCCGCGGCGGTGGGCGCGTACGATCGCCTGCAACTTGTCGCCCAAACCATCATACAGGGGCGTCGCGTCACCACACGAAGCCGCCCCTTTACCATCCAGGTTGTCGCCGCTCCGGCCGAACCGTGATCGGCAAACCGCGGCGTGCTCGCCATCACTGCACACCGCTCAGGCAGGCACCCACCTGAGCACAAGCACCTGGAGCGGGAATTTCAGCGGGAATTTCAAAGCGTCTCGTGGCGGGAATTTCAAAACACTTCGTGAAGGCAAATGCGCCGGCCTTCTCGATGGCTGCGGTGGGCTTCCAGCACGATCTTCAGCGATCGGTACATATCTTCCAGGCTCGACGTACGCCGCACCAGGCTAGTTACCGAGCGGAAAAACAGCGACAACATTTGCTCGCCCAGCGGTCGCTCGCTCTCCAGCGACTCCAGATGGCGGCCCGCCTCATCAAACCACGTGAGCGTCGACGGCAGGTCGATAAACGCGATCCCCTTCTCGCACACCACCTGCAACGCCGTGGGCGGACGAAACGCCACGGCCTCGGACCAGCAGTTGGGCACGTAGCGACCGCAGCTCACCTGCGCCACCGGTCCGGTGCCGGGCGAATCGGGCGACGAGAAATCGAGGCTCATCATCTGGTAGTCGTATTGCCTGGTTTCCGGGTCGCGCAGGTGCATCTGCCCCGATACCATGGTCGGCTCGCCCCCCACCACGTAACGACACCAGTCCACCAGTTCAACCAACTGCTGCATCGACGAACGATACGTCCGATCGCGCCGCTTGGGCCGCGATGCAGGATCGTCGGCCGCCTCGCGACGGTGGCAAAACAACAGCCGCGGCTGGCCCAATCGCGTGGCGATCAGCTCTTTGAGCCGCAGTGTGGCCGGGGCGTGGCGGCACACCAACTCGGCCATGAAAGCCACGCCCGATTGCTCCACGCGACGCTTGATGTGGTGGATCCGTTCCGGATCGAGTTCCAATGCCGACGCGCAGTAGATCGCCTTGCCCGCGTCGCTGGCCGCCAAAACAGGCAGCGAACCATACCACTGGTCAGCCAGCATCAACACGGCGTCGATGTCTTCCCGCTGCGCCAGCGCGCGAAACCCCGCCACCGATACGGCATCGAACTCGCGAGCCGCCTGCTCGGCCTGCATGGCCACCTCAGAACACACGGCCCGGACCTCATAGCGATCGCTCAAGGCACGCAGCGCAGGACGATGCCTTGTTTCCCAAGCGGCGCCCAAGCCCACCACGCCGACACGAAGTTTCATTCGACATTTCGCCGCAACGTTCTCAGCGGCCCAGAGTAGGAAGGAATGGATGAAATGAGATGTTGAAAAAAACCACCGGCGGCCGCCGCATCGCCAGTCGCCGACCACCAGCAGGCGAATCGCGACCCCATCGCCAACAGGCCAGCCATTTGGCACCTTGCCCGCTGCCGCCAAGGCGAACTGGAAAAAACACGTCCGTGTCGCGTCCACCGGCGTGGCGTTAGCCAGCTCCGCTCGTTTGCGATTATATCGCCCGTCGGCCGTCGGTACACCGCCTTTCAGCCGCGTCACCCGCCCGGACGTTTTTACCCACGCTCTGCATGTGCCGATTTAGGCACTCGGCGTTTCCCGCTTCTCCGCATATTCCGTCCGCGCACGTTCGCCCTCGCGTCTCGCGGGGGCTTCGCGCTTTTCACCTCGCCATATGTGTTCGCTTGTGTTTGTTGCGGTAACACGGCGCGTTGGCTTTCCCCGCCGCACAACTGCCCGTCGCCCCCCAAGCGTTAGTCCCGCCAACCCCACCAATCCCATAGGCCGGTAGCGCTTGTCGAAAATGCCTTTCTTGAAAAACTGCGCCTCGCGGCACTTTCCGTCGGGCACCGGGGCCTCCATAATCGGCGCATACACCGGTGCCCCAATCCGTTTGTCCGTCGCTTCCACAAGGAAACCTTGCCCAGCCTCCCCGCCACAGGATCGGCACACGCAATGATCGGCACGGTGAAGCCACGCATTTCGATTGTCATTCCAACGCTCAACGAAGAAGGCCACATCGCGCAAGCCGTAGCCCGAGCCCGCGCGCTCGAGCCGCACGAAGTGATCGTGGCCGACGGCCGAAGCACCGACGCCACGTTCGATGCCGCGCGGCAAGCCGGCGCACAGGTGGTTCTTTCCCCGCCTGGACGAGGCACGCAGCTCAATGCCGGCGCCCAACGCGCCACGGGCGATGTGCTGCTGTTTCTGCACGCCGACAACTGGCTCGTGCCCCAAGCGGCGGCGCAAATCGCCCACCTCATGGGCAATCCGCAGGTGTCCGGCGGCGGCTTTTTCCAGCGGATCGACGCCCCCGAGCCCATTTATCGCCTTATCGAGCAGGGCAATGCCCTGCGTGCCCGCACCATGCGGCTCTTCTACGGCGATCAAGCAATCTTCATTCGCCGCGACATATTCCACCAAGTGGGCGGCTTCCCCAATGTACCGCTTATGGAAGACGTACTGCTCAGCCGGCGGCTCCGTCGCCACCGCATGGTGCTTCTGCCCGGGCCATTGCACGTGAGCGCCCGACGCTGGAAGCGGCACGGCGTGCTACGCCAAACGCTGCGCAACTGGATGCTGGTCGGTGCCCTGACCGCCGGCGCGTCGCCCGAGCGGCTCGCCCGATTCTATCCGCACCACGCCAACCCCGAGAAGTGAAACCGACCACATGCCGCGCACCCATTCCCTACACTCCCTGCACATCGTTCGGCGTCGCTAACATCGTCATGACCCGCACAGATACCGAAAACCAAACACCTCGCGCATCCAAGCTATTCCGGCTTATCCGCAACGTCGCGGCCCGTGCCTCGCTCGATCGTTGGCCGCCATCAGCGCATCGCGGCACCCTTTGCTCGCTCCTCTGCCCATCGCCGTAAAGCGTTGCCCCAAGGAATCGAAAATCGCCGTTCCAGAACTTCGCAGGGGCCCCTACTTGCCGACCAAAACATCAACCGGTCCAATGAACGAACCGGACAGACCAACGAACCGATCCGACCAACCCGGCGGCGCATGTTCACAAAAAAACGCGCCCAGCCAAGACCGTCGCATCGGCCCAACCGACGAAAAAAACAACGCCGGCCGAAACCCCGTCTGTGAGCTAGGGTTGAATACTTATCTTCGCGCACTTCGATCGCGCCCGCGTCGCACATTCTCTGCGGCCCGCCAGAGCGAGGTTCCTTTTGGCGGCGTCTCCGCAACCCTTCTCCGACGCGCATCGCGGCCGAATCGAAATCGCTCGATGTTGTCGACCGCCTGATGAGGAAGCACCATGACGAAGCAGCCAACCATACGGTGGGGCGTGCGCGCCTTGTTCTTTGCCTTTTGCTGGACCTCCACCCTGATTGCCAGCGCCCATGCCATGGCCGGCGATCCGTCGCCCCAAGCCAAGATCGCCCAGCAGGCCATGCAACAGGGCGAACAGGCACTACGCGAAAAACGCTTCGCCCTCGCGGCCGACCGTTTCGAACAAGCCCTACAAACATGGCAACAGCTCGCGGATGCGGCGGCCGATGCCGATTCGGTGCGCCGCCAACTCCAGCGCTGTCGGCAGCAACTCGAATACGCGCTGAACACCCCGCTCCACGAGCAGCTTTCTCAGGCCGACGCACTGGTCGCCAAAGGCCAATTGGAAGAAGCCACCGAACGCTTCCTGAAGCTGGTCGATGCCTTCGGCCGCGCGCTACAACGGCTCGACAGCATACGGCTGGAGCAAAACCGCATGTACTGCGCGAATCAGGCCGGTTTGGCGGCCATTCGCTATGCCGATCGTGCCCGCAAGCAAGGCCACTTCGCCGAGGCCGCCGCGGCTTATCGCCTGGCAATTCAACGCTACGAGCAAGTGCACGAAATGCTCGGCGAACAACGCTTCGTCAACAACGTGAAATATGCCCAAACCTGGCTCCCGCAAGTCGAGTTCGAAAACCGCCTCGCGCAGCACGCACCGGCGCCCGATTTCGAATTACCCGGGGTCGATGGCAGTCAGGTCCGTCTGGCCGACTATCGCGGCAAAACCGTGTTGCTCGTCGTTTGGGCGGCCTGGTGCGGCCACTGTCGGGCCGACCTGCCGGTGCTCAACAAGTTCCACGTCGAAAACGCCTCCCAGGGCGTGCAAGTGGTCGGGCTATGCGTCGATCGTGTGCCCTCGTGGAATCATGGCAAAGCCGACGACGCCGTGCATCTGGTTCACAACACGCTTTGCTTCCCCAATGCCTGGGCCGATTCAAGCGTGCTCGACGCGTTCGGGCATCCCACTGCGGTTCCCACCGCCGTCTGGATCGACCCTCAAGGTCGCTGGCTCGGTCGCGCCTCGCTCGACGGCGTAACGCTGGAAACGCTCGCGCAACAACTCCAGCAGCTTTCCACACCGGCTACGGCCTCGGTCTCCTCGTCCGGCACACCGTAGTCACGATCCCGACATTCGCCCCGCACCATGCCGCGATCGCCGCGCCGCTGTTGGCCTCACCGGAAGACAGCACATCGCGAGCGCCCGGCCAATCGTCCCTTTACGGGTTCAAGCCGAGGTGCCTGCTCACGTGCCCGCTCATCGCTGGCGGTGTTTATCCAGCTC
>WGDQ01000936.1 GCA_015493185.1 Planctomycetaceae bacterium | reverse complement strand
GTTACCAGCGCTTCGTAACGTTGTTGGTCGGCCTGGGATGCGGTGGTTGCTGGCGCGGCCAGGTGCGCGAGCATTTCGAGCAACCGTTGCTGCTCGTCTGGGCTGCCGAAGTCAGCAATAATCGCCGCAGCCGTGGCCAGCCGATCGAAGTCCGCCTCGGCATCGTCGAGCTGTTCCACGGCCACCTTGCTGGCAAAGCGCGCCAGCGCGCCATCAGGCGTATCGATCAGCCGATGCGCCAACTCCAGGCCAAACGGCCCCTCACGATCAAGATATGTGCGTACGGCATCTGTCAGTTTCGCCGCGTCGCCATATTGCCGCAAAACGTAAACGAGTTGCTCGTAGTCGCGTGGTGCGGACGCGTTGCCTTCGCCTTCTGCGGTCGAAAGTCGTGGCCAAAACCACTCGATCAACTGCAACCCCGTTGACGCGTCAGGACGCGGACGCGGCCAGTACGTTCGCAGGTTGTGCTCGTGAATGGCGATCGGCGGGCCGAAATCGTAGCCGTACATCTCTTCCAGCACCCGTTCGACCGGCCAGCGGTCGTACTCCAGCCGAAACAGTGCTGCAACGGTTCCCGTCCGATGACGCCCGCCCATGCAGTGCACCAACACTGGGTGATTCGCTGGCTCGTCGATCAGACGGAACACCTCTTCGAAGAATCGAGGCGTGGGCCATGGCCAACAGCTCTGATCGCCCTGTGGCCACTGCAAATAGTGGATGCCTAGCGACGCCACATAGTCGTTCTCGTATTGGCCGCTTTCCGGGTCAGGATCGAACAGACCATGACGCAGGCGTTTCCGGTAACGGCGGGTACTAAGCACCGTGCGGATGCCGTAGCGTTTTTGGGCGTACCACAGCCCCAACTCCGAGGGCTGGCCGCTTCGGTACAGCACGCCGCTGCGAACCGTGGCGAAACGCTTCAGGTGGTAGTGCCAGAAAACGTGATATAGCGCAACCAGCAACACGCCGGCAACGGCGACGAGCAGCCAGCGGCGGTTCCGGCCACGCGTGGCAACCTGTGGCGCATCGTCAGCGCACGACTGCGGCAGTGGTGTGGCGGACTGTGTCATTGCAAACTCACCCTTGCCAGACACTGCGGTTCGGCCCCCAACGCATGCGTGGGCTCGCGCCCCTTCGGCGGGCTGTGCCAGCCGTCATCGGCGGGCAATCCATCCGGCCGCTTCCTGCAAGTTGTCCCACTTGGTTTTGCGCGTTGCCTGCATGCGCGTCGTTTGCATGCGCGTTGCCAGCGCGTCGCGTGCCTCGTTTGCCGCCGATTAAGGTGCAGCAGAAGACTCGGCGTACCTTTTCAATCTGCCCGCTATGAACGCGCCGAAGCGGGAAACCTAAGCCCGACAGACGGGCAACCGCATTGGTCGTGCTTCTAGCAGCTTCGGTTCTTCTCTTCCCTGCTCCAGTGACCAGAGCACAAACGAGGGCTGACTATAGGCGAAGTGCTGCAAACGGGTCAACGCCACGCCCCCGCCGTCGCTGCTGTGCTGCTGTGTTTCCCAAACCGCCCGAAATGGCCAGACAACCAAGCGTGTGGTGGTTGCCATGTGCTTGGCGTTTCCCCCTCGTGACGATGAGGTCGGCTCTCATTATGGCAAGCTTCCTTTCTCGTCGTCGCATCGTTGCTAGCACGTTTGCAATCGATGCAGTTTGTTCTGCCTTGTTCTGCCGTAGGTGTCCTGATTCCGCCGTCCCCGTTTCGTGACGGATGGATCCCGAAGTCTTGTGCTGCGCCGCCACGGTCGTGCTGTTCGTACGAAACACGCTTTGTCCCTTCGCAAACACCAAAGGGCTTGGCGATGGCCGGGGCTTGCGGCAGGTTGTGGTTTTTGGCGGCCAACGCGGATGAAACCGTCAGAAGGGACTGCGGCGGTTGCTCACACGCCACGCGTCGCGTAGGCGAAGCCGGTCCCGCGGAAGCCGCGAGCATGCCGGACCACGAACGACGGTGATCGCCCGACGTTTCGCTGCCGGGCCGAGAATGGGCGTGCCGCGGTGCGTGAGGTTTTTCGCCGTGTTGCTGTGCCAGGCGCAACCCGTTGGTGCTTCTTCCTTTAGAAAGCGATGGGCCCGTCTTGTCACAGCTCCCAGGCTGGTGGTACACTCCGTGCCCTCGTGCAGCCTGTTTATTTATGCCGTAAGGCCATTTTTGCACAGGTGCCGCGGCACAGGACGTTTGCCCGTCTTTTCTTCGACGGATCAAAAGCCGGTACCGGCCGCCGCCCGAGAGCCGGCGGCGTCACGCGCGACACGGAGGTCGCCCCGTTGCTTTCCAAGTGGCCCATTCGCAACAAGCTCTTGATCGGCCTGGCGCTGCTGTTGGTTATCGTAACCACGCTGTCGGCCAGTGGCTTCATCGGCTTGTACGCTTATCGGCATACGGTGAAAAGCCTGGGCTGGCGCGTCAACGAGCTTCCTCACGCCACCGAGCTCGATCGCCGCGTTGGCGATTTGCGCATGAGCCTGGCCGCGCTCTCGGCCCTTTACGAGTTTCCCGACGTAGCGGGCGAAACGCCGCCGATCAGCATTCAAATTCTTCGCCAAGACTTCCGCCACAACCTCGCCGCCGTGCGCACCGCGCTGAAAAACTATCGACGCGAACTCGACTCGAACCAGCAACACAACGTCGGCTTGGGCAACGCAAAACGCGAACAGCAAACCGTTCGTCAGATCGAGCAATGCCTGGCCGCCATCGAAAGCACGATCGACGATGCCGACTGGATGTTGGGCAAACTGAAAGTCGGCCAGTTGTCTCAGCAACTCGCGCACCTGCAACAGCTCACCTCGCAACTGCCCGTTTACTGGCATCGCAACGTAGTCGAGTTTACCGAGCAGGTACGCCTGCAATACCGCACGCTGATCGTGCTGACGTGGATCACTAGCTTTTCTGCCATTGCCCTGCTCGCACTGTTCGTTCATCTGGCCTACCGCTGGGTTTTCCGGCCGCTGCGCGTGCTGATCAAGGGGTCGCGCAAAGTGGCTTCCGGCCGTTTCGATCACCGCATTTGTTTGGATAGCGGCGACGAGATGGCCGAACTGGCCGATGCCATGAATGCGATGACCGCGCGATTTCAGGCAATTCGCGATGATCTCGATCGTCAGGTACGGGAACGCACCCGACAGGTGATTCGCAGCGAGCAGTTGGCCAGCGTCGGTTTTCTTGCCGCGGGCGTGGCTCACGAAATCAACAATCCGCTGGCCGCCATCGCCATGTGTGCCGAATCGCTGGATGGTCGCCTCGCCGAACAGATCGAAAGCGGATCGGAAGATTGCGAAGTCTTTCGCGACTATCTGCGAACCATTCAAACCGAGGCCTTCCGCTGCAAACAGATCACATCGAAGCTGCTCGACTTCTCGCGCATGGGCGAAGCCCGCCGGCAACGCACCGAGCTAGGCGAGATTGTCCAAAGCGTGATCGATATGTTGCGCCATCTGGGAAAATATCGTGGCAAACAAATCCGCTTCGAGCCTCGAGGGCCGGTGTTTGCGTCGGTAAACCCGCAAGAAATCAAGCAAGTGGTGCTCAACCTGCTGGCCAATGCGCTCGACAGCGTCGACGCCGAGGGCCTTGTCGAGGTGGAACTATACGAACAAGAAGATCACGTCGTGCTGGTTGTAAC
>WGDQ01000935.1 GCA_015493185.1 Planctomycetaceae bacterium | reverse complement strand
GTAGCTGTAGTATCGCAAGCCAGCCTCGAGCCAGACGCAGCGGTTTTTCTCAGAGATGGCACCATTTGTTGACGTCACGGGAGCGGCCGCCTAGACTGAATTTTCAGGAAATCACCTTGTTTTTACGATCGTTGCTCGGCATGCATGGTTGCCGGCCGTGCGTGATACCGTGTTGACTTGCGAATCTTGGGCCGTCCGCAGGGGCGGCCCTGCGCATTCGACGACCGCGCGGGCAAGACAATACGACGCACTTTCCAGTCAGCGATTCAACTTAGCAGACATTGCGAGACAAATGTACGGCGAACTCATCCCCGTTGGTGGTGGCGACCCCATCCCGTTACTGAAGAAGAACTTGCTTGTCGGACGTCGGGAAAGCTGCGATATCGTGCTGCGATTTCCGAACGTCTCGGCACATCACTGCCAGTTGACCGTCAATGGCGGGTATTGGTACGTCAAGGATCTGGGCAGCAAGAACGGCGTCAAAGTAAACAACGTTCGTGTGACCGAAAAGCGTTTGGATCCCGGCGACGTTTTGGCGGTTGCCAAGCACCGATATGAAGTACATTATTCGCCGGCTGAGCTGGGGGCGGTTGGGCCGCCTCCGGTTGAAGATTTGACCACCAATATCTTCAGCAAGTCGCTGCTGGAACGTGCAGGCTTGGTCAAAGACGCCACTTCGGGTTCGAGCCGCAAGGCGGCAGTCAGCGGTGGGGAGCCGCGACGCTACGATGTTATGAACGACGAGGCAGGCCAAATCAAAGATCCGAATCGACCTGTCTGACTCACCTCGCCCCTGCACCCAGTTGCTTTACTCGTGGCTACGATGTGGATGTCTTACCACGGCGGCTTGTTGTGAAAGCGCAGAAGCAGACTGTCTTTTAATCGCTTGGTCGGGGGGGCCTGTCGACACCGGTGGCTGCTGGCCCGAAGAATAAGGCGGTGGCCACTTTTTTGTTCTGTGGGTGGCCTATTATGAGAGGGCAGCATTGTAGGTGATCAGCCCGCGGGTGTTGAACGCGGAACGGATGCGGGTTGGCCGCGACGTTGTGGCTCGCCAGCGCTGCGGATCCAGGTGCGGCGGGCAGCTTTCCCCTTTCTCCCTGGAGAGCTCGACGCGCATTGCTCTCGTTTGGACGCGTTCGACGAAGGATCGCGACGACATCGCATGTCGAAGAAGAAACGCAAAGTACGCGCGGAATTTCGCAAAAACCGCGAAACCCGCTCGCGCCAGCGGGACTGGACCCGTAAGTTCGAGCAGCAGTCGACCGATCTCGACGCATTGCCGACCAGCGAACGCGTTAGCGGCAAAGGAGAGCTAACACGCAAGCGCACCGTGGTCACTTCTTCAAACACCGAGGGGGAGCCAGAAACACAGCTCGATTTTGATGAAGCTGTGTGCCTCAAGGGTCGCGTGATCAGTGTGCATGGCCTGCAAAGTCTCGTCGAAAGCGAAACGGGATCGCGATTTCGATGCGCCGTGCGCCGCCTTCTGAAAACACTGAGCACCGACGCCCGCAATGTGGTAACAACCGGGGACATCGTGTTGTTCCGCCCTAGCACCGATGAGGAAGGCATGATCATGCGCGTCGAGCCGCGACACGGCGTATTGAGCCGCGAGATTCGTGGACGACGTCATGTCATCTGTTCGAACGTCGATCAGCTCGCGATTGTTGCCAGCGCTGCCGAACCTTATCTGAAGCCGAACCTGATCGACCGCTTTCTAGTCAGCGCCGAAAAAGAACACATTCGTCCTTTGATCTGCATCAACAAGGTCGATCTCGTCGATGTCGCCGATCTGGAGCCGCTAGTCGGTGTCTACAGTCAGATGGGGTACGATCTATTGCTGTGCAGCGCCCGAACAGGCCAAGGAATCGATCGGTTGCGCCGTGCGCTGACCGATCGCGAAACCGTTTTTGCCGGTCAGAGCGGCGTTGGAAAAACGTCCTTGCTGAATGCTGTGCAGCCCGGCCTCGGACTGCGGGTTTCGCCGGTCAGTGCTGAAACGCACAAAGGCCGACATACGACGACGGCTGCAAGGTTGATTCGCCTTGAGACAGGAGGCTATGTTGTCGACACGCCTGGCATCCGGCAGATGCAGCTTTGGGATGTGGCGCCGGAGGAAATTGCGGGTTATTTCCGAGATATGCGTCCGTTCGTCTCGCACTGCCGGTTTCCCGATTGCACGCATCGACACGAAGTGGGCTGTGCCGTAAAAGACGCCGTGGCTGACGACCTGGTCGACGCCCGTCGATATGAAAGCTACGTTCACCTGTTCGAGGGCATCCCGATCTGAAGCTATAGGCTATGGTCTGCTGCATCGAACAAGACACCGTCGGACGGAACCGCTTTGCATGCCTTGCCAGCGAGATGTTGGCCGTCGTACCAGTGCCCTAGGCAGGCAAGCAGGCCTCGGAAGGGGGAAGAGCAAAAGAACGTTCTATGGCGAAACGAAGGAGGGAACTTCCCGGTGAGATGCCGTGTCACCGCGAAAAACGCACGCAGCTATTGTTTCTAGATGCTTCGTTGAACAAACGGCTTGCAAGAGACACCCGAAAAGTTGCTTGGTGAGGCAGCGCTAACAAATCGTCCGGCAGCAGGATGCCGTTTGCCCTCCCTGGCAAGACAAGCTTTTGTCAGCAGCCCATTTGCGCAATTGGAGCCTTGCACCGACCCGAGGGCCCTTGGCCTGCGTAGAACGGGCGAAAGACCACCCGGTGCGGCCAGCCCCGTCGCACTGTGAAAAGCCCCAAGAAGATCGGTGCGGCGTTGTTCCAACGATGGTTTGGGGCGAAACGGTGTAATGTATTGAGCTGAAAGGCGTTAGCTCGCTGTGCGTGGCTTTCGTGCTTCCCGCTACGCGACATGCCTGAAACGATGGGATGCTGGCGGCAGGTAGAATGAAAATAGAGAATCGTGGTGGAGTGGCACGCACCAACTTGGTTCGGTGAAACCGAGCAGAGCAATGGCTTCCGCTGCCGGTTTCTGTTTTGTGCCCCCTGCCTCGCGAACATTTCGGCTGCTGACGCGTCGAGAATAGGAAAGAGCAGCGTTTTTTAACAGGAGGAACTCGCAAATCGTGTACGAAACCAGTCGCACCGACAGCGTAGCCCGCGAGGCTGCCATCTTGGTCGGTGTTGTGCTTCCCGATCGTCGGGACGAACCGCATCCGCTAGAGGAACTTCACGGATTGGCCCAAACTGCGGGCACCCGAGTCGTCGGGTCGCTCGTGCAGCGGCGAACGCTTCCAGACAAGACGACTTATTTGGGCAAAGGCAAAGTCGAGGAGCTGCGCACACTTGTAGAGGCATCCGACGCCGATGTGGTGATTTTCGACAACGATCTGACGCCGGCCCAAACTCGCAATTTGGAAAAATCGACCGGCGTCAAGGTGCTCGACCGCACCGAATTGATCTTGGATATTTTCGCCACTCGGGCCCAAACACACGAAGCCCGCTTGGCCGTGGAGCTCGCGCAGCTCGAGTACTCGTTACCACGGCTGAAACGTATGTGGACGCACCTTTCCCGGCTCAAAATGGGCGTGGGGATGCGGGGCCCCGGCGAAAAACAATTGGAAGTCGACCGCCGGTTGGTCGAGAAACGCATCCATGATCTGCGGACGCAATTGCAGAACATTCATCGCCGCCGCCGTCGCGAGGTGGCTGGCCGACGCGAGCGGCTCACCGTGTCGCTAGTGGGCTACACCAACGCCGGCAAAAGCACGCTGATGAATGCGCTCACCCACGCTGGCGTAACAGCCGAAGACAAATTGTTTGCCACGCTCGACACGCGCACGCGACGTTGGCAATTGCCGGGCTGGGGGCCCGTGTTGTTGAGCGACACGGTGGGATTCATCCGCGAGCTTCCGCACCATCTGATCGCCAGTTTCCGCGCGACCTTGGAAGAAGCGACCCAGGCCGATCTGCTCCTGCACATTGCCGATGCCAGCAATCGCGCTGCGATCGATCAGATCGCTTCGGTTTATCAAGTTCTCGAGGAACTAGGCATTGAAGAAAAAGACACACTACTCATTCTGAACAAGGTCGATGCCGTCGACGACCCTGGGCAGCTTGAACTGCTTACGCGACGTTATCCCAATGCCGTACTGGTCAGCGCGCGAACAGGACTCGGGCTAGATGATTTGGCGCACGTTGTCAGCGCCGCGCTGAGCCGTGGGTTTTCCGATGTCGATGTCGAAACCAGCGTCGACAACGGGCGGCTAATCGCATTTCTGGCGGCTCACGGTGAGGTCTTGTCTCGTCATTATCACAATGGACGCGTGACGGTTCATTGTCGTTTACCGGCCCGGCATATAGGACAGCTTGACAAAAACGACGCGATCGTTCGGCCACACCGTGCGACTCCGCCTACATCAGCCAGTCCTTCGGCTGCGGCGTCGACCGCCAAGCCCTCGTCATTGCGAGGTGATGTAGGCAATCAAGTGCGGCCGTAACGCCAAGCGCGGCCGAAAGGTTCTTTGCCTCGCCTCTGCTGTTCGGAGCGGTGGTTCACCAGCAGTGCGGACCACGCGTCAGACAACTTCTCCGTCTGAGGCGATCCTTGATGCTGGACCGTTTTCATTTGCCATGGCGCGGCGCTCAGCGGCTTTTTCCATCTGCCGTGGCGCTTTCGCCCAAAGCGTGTTGAGCAGTGGCACGTTGCTGCTGCAATCAGGCGTTGGGGCTGTGTTCTGCTACACTCTGCGAAGGGCCGCGTTGATCGGGCAAGAAGCTATTCGCCGTGCACGCGAGACACGGCTTTTCGTCGGGAGTTTTCTTTGCCACATTCGTTGTTTGTGTGGCTGCTGGTAGCACTTGCGTATCGAAATAAAGGAAGGAACCGCTCATGCCCCGACGCACGATTGCTGGAAGTCGCGCACTGATCACAGGTGCATCAAGCGGCATCGGACGCGAGCTCGCATTGGCCCTGGGCCGCGCCGGCGCGAACTTGTTGCTTCTGGCTCGCCGCGAAAGTCGCTTGCGCGAAGTTGCCAGCGCTCTGCAACGAGAAGGGCACCATGCCGAGATTTTGGCGGGCGATATTACGGATCCAGAAGTTCGGCAGCAGGCCATGGCGCTGTGCAACGATCGGCTGGGTGGCCTTGATCTGCTGGTGAACAATGCAGGCGTTGGAGCCCTGGGATATTTTTACGACGCCGATCCGGAGCGGCTCCGTCGCATCATGGAAGTGAATTTTTTCGCACTGGTGGAAACCACTCGCTTGGCGATTCCGTTGCTGCGGGGAAGCGATCGGGCCACGATTGTGAATGTCAGCTCGGTGCTCGGGCATCGGGGGGTGCCGAGAATGACGGAATACTGCGCCAGTAAATTTGCGGTGCAAGGATTCAGTGAGTCGTTACGAGCCGAGTTGGCCCATTTGGGCATCCACGTGCTTGTGGTAAGTCCAGGAACGACCGAGACGGAGTTTTCGGACCACCTGATCGAACGACGCACCCCGGCGATTTGGCCCGATCGGCCTAGCACTTCGGCTGAAGCGGTAGCACGAGCTACCGTTCGCGCCATCGTTCGACGTCGCCACGAAGTCATCCCCAGTTTCAGCGGCCGTCTTTTATGTTGGCTCAATCGCCTGTCGCCTCGGCTGACCGACGCGGCGATCCTATGGGCCGAACGTCGCAATCTCGGCAAGTCCTCGACCGATTCCTAGCCGATTTTTCCGCTGCTATTGCGATAGGTTGGCGGTCTTTCATTTTCTGCGGCCTGCCGAAACAGTGCAGGAAAAGAACAGAGGCTCCGCATTGCGGCAGTGTGTGTCTCTCGTTTCATCTCCGCTGAGCGAAAATCGAGCCGTCCGCGCGTCGGTGGGCCGTTTGCCAAACGGCCTGGAAAACGGTGGAATGCCATGCCCCGTTTTTGTTATCCTAGAGTGCACCTGCCTGGAATGATCCCACCCCGCAGCCGTGAGATCTGCTGCGGACATATCCTGCCGATTCAAAAAGAGAATAGGAGCGCAAGTCGATGACCAAACGTACCCGCCGCCAATTCCTCGAAGATTCGATGCTGGCTGCCGCCGCATTAACCGCAGGCTCGACGACGCATGTTTTAGCTGAGGAGAAAAAGCCCCAAAGCACCAGTCCGGGTGAGACGCTGAGTGTCGCGGTGATCGGCGTGCGAGGGCGAGGGCGAAGCCATATCGATAGCCTGGCCGGACGAGATGGAATCGAAATCACCTACATCTGCGATGCCGACGAAAAGGTTGGTCAGAATCGAGTCAAACGCGCAGCCGAGCGACAGGGCCGCAAGCCGAAGTTCGTTCAGGATATGCGATCCGTTTTCGACGATCCCTCTGTCGATTTGGTCACCATTGCAACGCCCAACCACTGGCATGCCCTGGCTGCCATTTGGGCAATGCAGGCGGGCAAAGATGTATACGTCGAGAAACCGGTAAGCCACAACGTGAGCGAGGGGCGTCGAATCGTCGAGGCCGCTCGGAAGTATGGCCGCATTTGCCAAACCGGTACGCAAAGCCGTTCGAACCAAGGCATGCGACAGGCGGTCGACTACGTCCGCTCGGGCAAGCTAGGCGAGGTCAAGTTGGCGCGTGGCCTTTGTT
>WGDQ01000934.1 GCA_015493185.1 Planctomycetaceae bacterium | reverse complement strand
TTGCCGGTGGTCGCGACAACGTGGCGGCGGTCGACGATTCGCTGGTGTTCGGCATCGAGAATCAGGCTACGGGCGTGGCCGTGGCCAGCCTGGTGGGAGGTTTTCAGAACGTCTGCCAGGCGTCGTACTCGCTCTGCTGCGGGCAGGCGAACAACATCGAACTGGGCACGATTCTTTCTGGAATGACGTTCGGTTTCGGCAACCGCATCAGTGCCCAGCGAGGCGCGGCTTTGGGCGATCGCAACTGGGTCAACGGCATCGAGGGCACCTGCTTCGGTTCGAACTGCAAGGTGGACCGCTACCGCGGGCTGGCCATGGGCGATCATGCCCGGGCGTGGGAGTACGGTCAGTTTGCCTGGTCGAACGGGCCGCTCTACACCGAGTCGGTCGCCACGCCCGATGGTGGCGACGACTTCAACATGGTGGGAACGATTTCCACGCTTTACGGCTGGGCAACGGCAGGCAACACCGTGAACCTGGGCACGAACGGGGCCAAAGATGGGTCGGTGTTTTTTGCCGGCCGCGAAATGCGCGTGCAGCCGGACTACACGCAGGTGTGGCGCATGACGATCGTTGGCCGCGAAAAAACGAGCGGTCAGTCGGCGTATTGGCTGCTGCGCGCGATGGCCAGCCGCAACGGGTCGGCCGATGTGGTGCTGGACGAGGCCGTGGTGCTCGAGTCGTTCAATCCGGGTAGCTGGCCAGCGCCGGTGGTGTCGGTTGTTGCGCCGGATATTCTGCGCGTGAGCTGTTCGGCGGTGGGGTCGGCGAACCCGCGCCACTTTTTCTGCACGGGACCGCAGATTTACGTGCGCTATCAGGAGAGCGGTTGATTCGAACCGAATTCGCACCGAATGGGCGGCTACGCAAGCAAACGTGAACGAAGGAAAAGAGCACCATTCGAAAGACCGCCATTCGAAGACCCACCAACCGAAAGATTCACCAGCCGAAAGGGCTGAGGATCGAAAGGGGCGATCGAAAGGGGCGATCGAAAAAGGCGCACGCTGAGAAGGGCGGCTCGAAGAAGGCGCAAAGCAAAGAGAGAAACGAACACAGGCAAAGAGAGAGCCGAGGGAAGCATCGCGGGCATCTAAGAGCGAACGGACAGAACCTCCAATTCTTGCGGGAAAGCGGCTTGCCTCGGTTGTTTCGACACGTTTTGTCCGCTGGTTTTTAGGTGGTCGGAGGCAAGTGAGCGCACGGCGCAGCGAGGCATGTGATGGCGGGCGAGTTGCTGACGAACTACGAAACAGGAAAAACCGTTTACGTCGTTGTACTCGATGGCAGTGGGCGGGCGTGGAACACGTCGACGTCGGCTTTCGAAACGATCGACACAGCCAACTGGGCCAATTACGCCGTCGCGCTGACCGAGCAGCAAACAAGCGGTGTGTATGTGGGCGATTTCCCCTCGGGCATCGCTACGTCGGGGCGTTATCGGGCCATTGCGTATGAGCAATTGGGCGGCGCTCCCGCTTCGGGCGATCTGGCTGTGGCCGGTGGTGTGCTGGATTGGAACGGCGCTTTGGAGTTGCATCTGGCCAATGCCGGTGACGGCTTCGACGTGGAAGCGGGCATCAACCTGCGGCAGGCGGTGGCGATTGTGCTGGCGGCCGTGGCGGGCAAGACCAACGGCTTTCTTGGCGCGAAGGCCGCCACGGGGGCCACGTTTTTGGCACCCGATGGAAGCTCAACACGCATCACGGCCGACACGGACGAGGCGGGCAATCGGTTGCAGATTTCGTTGAATCCGCCGGCTTAGCCCCGGCCTGATTCAAAAAAACGGCCGGGTTGCACAAGAGAGGGAGCCGATGCCGACAGCGTGCCCCGCACGGCGACAGAACAGCAAAGAACAAAGACAAATCATAAAAGAAGTTCACGTGCCGGCGCGTTGATGAGCTGCTGATCAAAAACGGGTCCGGCCGAGCGAAGCCATGCGGTAAAGGCAGCATTGTGTATCCCAGCACGTTTTTCACAGGATCGTTTTTCGCGGGTTCGTATTGGCCGCCGGCCACGCCCGTGGCACTGACGAACTACAACGTGGAGGCGCTGGACCGCTTTGTTGGTGGCGAGGTGCGCCGAGGTGTGTTTGATCCCGCGCAGCGGACCCAGGGCGATGCGTTTTCCGCCGGACGACAGGCAGGAGCAATACGATGAGTGGTACGGCAGCTCAACCATGCGTGGTTGCCGGTTTCAGTGCCGTGTTGTTGGCGCGCATCGTCGACTGGCAAGCCGCGCCGATTCAGCGGGCCGATGTGGTGACTGCCTCGTACACCATTTTCGAAGAAGATCGGCAAGACGCCTCGAAACGCACACCGGTGATGGGGCATGAGAACGTGGTGCTCTCGTCCGCAGAGCTCGATGCGGCGGTGTTCGACAGCCTGCAAACGGGCGATCCGCGTTGGACGGTGGACGCGCAAGGATACAACTTTCGGTTTCAACCGTCGGCTGCCGCGACGCCCCCGTTTCCTGTGGCAGGACGGGCCTACCTGGTGCTGTTGCGTTTGACGCCGTTGGTGGGCGACGACTTGCCGGCCCAATGGCGGCTGGTTGCGGTGTGATTGCGGCGCAATCGTTCGGAGGGTGAATGCGTCGGGGTGGCGAGGGAAGATCGCCGGATGACCGGCCCCGATGGTGGATGTGAACAGACCGGATGAGCCGAAGCGCTCGCAAGGTTGCACGATTTCGGAGGAGAAACGCGGCATGGCCAGCGACGCGGAGATGATTGGGCAGATCAAGAGCCAAACCTTATCGCTGATTGCCGACCTGACCGCACAGCCGAAGCCCAGCTATGCCGTGGATGGGCAGCAGGTTTCCTGGGCCGACTACCTGAGGCGGTTGCAGCAAACGGTGGATTGGTGCGACCAGCAGTTGGCCGCGGCAGAGCCGTTCGAGTTTCAGACCGAAGGAGGAAGCTCGTGACGATCGAACCCGACGTGGCCAGCGACTTGACGTTTGCAGATGGGATCGAGTCGGTCACGTTCCGTCAGGCGGGCGACCCAACGCCGATGACGATTGGTCAGGCACTGCGGCGCGGCGAGCAATCGCGCGATCGGGCGGCAACGTTGGGCCAACAGACGGAAACCGAAGCAGTGTGGCACATTCCTGTTTCTTTGTTGGGGGTTGAGCCGAGGCTGGGGGCTGAGCTGATCGACAGCGCAGGCGTGCGGTGGGTTGTGGTTGCGGTGCAGCGCCAGGCATTTGGCAAACGTTGGCGTTTGACAACGCGCTCAACGAGCCTGGCGGACGGCGTAAACCAGCGAATCACCATCCAGCAGGCGACATGGAAGGCGGGCCGTTCGGGCGATGTTCAGGCAACGTGGCACGACTGGCGATGCGGCATCGTCGCGCGGATCCAGGCCCGGCAAACCAGTGTGGGTGTGGAGAATGCGAGGCAGGAAGATCGTACGTTGTTCACCGTGCTGATTGAGGAAGATGTGCGTTTGGGTAGCGAGCATCGCATCGTCGACGCACAGGGGGTGGTGTATCGCATCGAGCGCGTCGAGCATGCCGGACGCCTGGGCGAACCGACTGTGGTTCACGTTTGCCGCATCGACGCGCCGGACAACGGACCGGTGAGTTGATGGAACGGTGCGTTTGCGCGTGAAAAACGATGCGGAGCAACGAATCGCGATGCGAACGCGGGACCAGCCCATTGATGCGGCTTGGAAACCGTGTCGATTCGGAAAACCGGCGCGCTTTGGCCGCGGGGTGCGAAGACAAGGCTGCGGTTCGATTGTTCCAGAGGCGAAGTACGCCGGAAAGTACGGTTCGGCCGCACTTGTGCGATGGCCAGCGTGCGGCACACGGTGAAACGGCGACGGTTGGCCGGCGCGGCGGCGATGCGGTTTTCGCGAATCGGGCGCGGGCTTGTCTCAGAAAGCGGGCGAGAAGGCAAACGGTTCAATGCTCGAAACAACGATTCGAAAGCGCTGGCTTGCATGGCCGCCGTTGGCCCGTGCGGTGCCGGCCGATCGGGTGTGGGTCGGATGGGCGGCCGAAGGCGCCAGGCCCTATTGCACAATCCAACGCGAACGAAGCCGGCGGCTGGGATACACCAGCAGCGGCACGACCCTGACCGAGCACGAAGTGCGGTTTCGCATCGTGGCCGACGATTTGAATACGGCGGAGCGCATCGCCGGGGAGATCGCGGGCCGCTTTCATCGACAAGATCTTGACGCGATCGGCGACAACGTTTTGTTGATGCAGCGCGTGGCCGGCACACGCGAGCGGCAGCCCGAGGGACCGTGGCTGCTGGTTGAAACGTATCAGGTGAAAGAGCAACGCCAATAGTTTCAGGAGTGATCAATGGCCGATACGTTGAGCAGCGAACTAAGCGTGTCGCTGGCGTGGGTGCTGGAAGAGGCACGTCCGTTTTCCAGCGTGATCGACGCTTCAAGGCTCGAGTATGTGCGCGGGTTGCCCGATGGCACCGGCTCGGGACAGGCCGATGTGTTGTGGTACGACGAGCGAACGGTGGCCGCCGGCGCGAACGATGATTTGGACCTCACGGCGCTGAGCGGCACGCTGTATGGCAACACGGTTGTCATGGCGTTTGCTCGCATCAAGGCGTTGCTACTGATCAATACCGAAACGGGTGCTCCGGCCACCTTGACGATTGGCGGGGCGGGCGCGGCCGGCAACGCGTTCAGCGCTCCGTTTGGTGGCGATCCCGATGCCAAGATCGAGCTGCCCTACGACAGCGCGCTGATGCTTTCGAACAAGATCGATGGTTGGACGGTTGCCGATGCCAGCAGCGACGTGCTGCGGGTGGCCAATCCTGGCATGACGGCCGTGACGTATCGCGTTGCAATTGTGGGCACCAGTGCGTAGCAGCCGACAAAACGATCGCAGCGGCTTGGTTTTCGTAGGCGAATCGGCGGCACGAATGCCGGATTCGCGAGACGCGTCGTCTGGTCGATCGGCCGGTCCGGCCAGCGCGACTTGGCGCAGATTTTGGTGAAACGAGGCGGCAAATGGCCATTTTCAGCGGGAAAGACGGAAAAGTACTGGCCGGCACCACCACGCTGGCGGAAATCACGCAGTGGACGTTTCAAACCCGCTCGAACAACGTCGCTTACGGAAGTTCGGCCACAGCCGGTTACCGGCGACGCGTGGCGGGTGCCAAGGATGGTCGGGGAACGATTCGTGGCAAGCTCGATCCGGCCGACCCGCTCACGAATGCCTTCGAAGAGGGAGACACGGTGACGTTGCAACTGTATCTGGACGCCAGCCGCTTCTACTCCGTGCCTGCGTTGATCGACACGTTGCAGTTCGAAGTCGACATCGACAGTGGCGATATCGTGGGCTGGGTGGCCGAGTTTTCGACCGACGGAGCATGGACAAAGCCCAACTACGCTTCGTGAAGGACCGGCGTGCACATCAGCGTGGTGCCGGCCATTCAGCCACCGGCGTTGCGGCTACGGCGTGTGGGCTGGAACAACAAGGGGCGCGTGTCTCGTGCGCGTGTGCCGAGGCTGGGCTTCTCGGCGTTGGAACGCGAGGCACATAAGGGAAGAAAAGAAGGAGCACCGAATGTCAGACGATCAGCGGCCCGGCAGCGCGGCGGGAGCATGGTTCGCCAACGCTCGATGCGTGTCGGTCGGCGGGCAGCGTTGGCGACTCCAAGTGCGGCGTGTTCGCGACTGGGCGGCGCTGGAGGCCTGGTTTCATCGCTGGCGATCTGCTGCGGGACAATCGCAGCCACGGGCGACGGTTTGCCGATCCGGCGAACCTTGTCAGCGCGCCGAGCCGCCCTCGAGCGCCAAGGTGTGGCAGTTTGTGCGCTGGCTCGACTCGCCGCATGGGTGGGCTGCCTGTTGGTGGCAAGCAGCGCGAAGGCACCAGCGGCAATGCACGGTTGCCTGGCTGCGCCGGTGGATTGACGCGCTACCGCCCGAGGCGCTGCGTGTGGTGCGTCGGGCGGTGATCGCCACCGACGGATTGCCGGGGGTCGATATGGGAAACCGTCGTCGGCGGTCGATCGGTCTTGCATGCTGATCGACCGCCCGCACTGGATTGCCTGGGACGCGGTGTTGCACGGCTTGGCGCAACGCTACGGTTGGACACCGCGGCATGTGGGCGAACTGACATTGGGGCATGTGGCACTATACCTCGGCAGCGGCACTCAGACGCAACGCATTGCGACCATGAACTATGACCAGGCCATGCGCTTTCGCGCGTCGCGCCGATCACCGGCGGCCCGCGCCAATGGGCATGGATGTCGGGCGGCGAAAGACGCCGCTTCAGGCCCCCAAAGCACCAAGCACACTTGGCGGATAACACCGCGCGCACGTCGATTGCTGCGAATCGGCGAGCGGATACATCGTGAGGCCACCTGGACCATAAGCGCAGCGACGGAACAGCATCGTCGAGCGGGTTGGGCGGTCGCGCAGCGCGCGGGCGGACCGACCGTGTCCGTGCCGTCGGCCGCATTTGGCGACGACGATCGCCGCTGTTGGCAGCGACTCGATCGCCTGAGCGAGCGGCTCGAATGTTTGCTGGAAACGATGAGCGCGACGGGCGGACCACTTCGGCGCGAGCCGTCGGCGTTCAGCGTGTTTGAAGATTGAACAGACCTCGAACGGAACGGACCATGGCGATCGTTTTCGAAGAACTGGACCAGTCGCCGCAAATTCGCTTTCGCGACGGACGGTTTCTGGCCACGCGCCGTTTCAAAATTGATTGGGCCGATCGCTTCGCGTTTTTGCTCGAGCTATACGGTGGCTATCGCGTGGTTGGCGGCACGTTTGTGTTCACGCCACCGGCTACGTTTCCTGGCGTGCCGCAGGCATTGGTCACACAGGTTGAAATCGAGCCGTTTCCGCCCGATCGGCCCGACGGCAGTGGCGTGGTTTCGCTCGGGTCGGCCACCAATGCTTACGATGCCGCGCTGGTGACGGCGATTTACGAGATTCCTTTTGATCTGGGCAACGATGCGCGGCCCGATTTGCCGGAGGTGCCCAACGGAACGTATCTGACCTATCGTGCTGACTTGGGTGCCGAAATGACCACCACGCCAGGGCGCACCTGGCGCTGGAACATCGGCGGTCTGCCTGCTTTGGAAGGCGATCGTTTTCCAGGGCGCATCGTGCCGACAGAGGATTTCACCCTCACGTGGTATCGGGTGCCTCGACCGCCCTGGTCGGCCATGTCCGACTTGCGGGGAAAAGTGAACGACGCAACCTTTGTGAGCCATGCGCCGGGCACGGTGCTGTTCATGGGGGCCCGCACACGACGCGATTTTCAGGTGCTCGACTCGGGCCTTTGGCGGCTGGAATACCAGTTCAAGGTGCGCGAAGTGAAATCAACAGCCAATGCCCAGACGTTGTATGGATGGAACCGCTTCTATCGCGAGCAAGCCGACGGCGGAGAACATTGGCTGGAGATCGTCGACGAAAGCGGGAATCTGCCTTATCCGTCGGGCGACCTGAACCAACTTTTTCAGTTTGGATGAACGGGCGTGGCACGATTTGCACGAAGAGTTCGCGCGGGGGAACCGATTTCGGCCGAGTGGGCCAACGCCATTGCCGACGGGCTGGCGGCGCTCGAGCGAATGAGCGTGGCGCCGCCACTGCAGCTTAGCCGCGGGGCAGCCAGCTATCGGCTGAGCCTGGCCGACTGGCCGAAAATCGAGTTGTTCGAACTCAACGAAGACCTGATGGCCGGCGGTTCGGCCGAGGCCAGTGTGTTGGCGTTCGACGGAACCGATTGGCAGCCGGCCGCCACGCAAACGATTGTGGTTCACGATGCCGTTGGTTCGTTCGATGCCCTGAGCGGCAGCCGCGGCGTGACCTGGTTTCATCGTCAAAGCGGCATGTGGCTCGTAATGCAACTGGAGTGTGCGTGAAAAATCCGCTTCGATCGCTGTTGTGGTGGCCGGGCGAAACGGTGATGCCCACTCTGGCCCTGGCCGGTGGCTATCCCTGCTGCTGCTTGTTGCCGGGCAGCACGAGCACGAGTAGTGTGCCGCCGGAAACGAGTTCGCGGTCGCCGCCGCTGATTCAGTCGTCGTGCAATGGCTGCTGTCAAAACGCTGAAGTGCCCATGCAGTGGATGGTGACGATCAGCGGCCTTACGGATTTCGGTTGCGGAAACTGCGCGGCTTTAGAACAAACGTACTTCCTCGACTACGCGCCGGCGTCGGGCCTGCCTTGTCGTTGGGAAGTGCGGTTTCCGCGAACGTGCACGGTGGACACGCTGTCGTTGTTCATCACCACATCGAGCGGACCCGCGGCGTGCCGTTTTCAAACGCAGTTCACCGATTCGACCGGGCAAAACTTTTTGGGAATCGGTCCTTGGCAGAAGTTCGCCAATGTGTTCACCGATTGCTTGGACCCCAACGGCCAGGTGCTCACCGACCCGGGCACCGACTTACCGCAATGTTCGCCCCGCAACTCAATCGCAACAGCCGTGCCCGTTCTGTGAACTTCGTGTTGCGTTGGTCAAAGACATTGCTGACGCGAACCACGCATGCACTGCCAATTCATCACAACCGATCATCCCGGCATCTACCGCTGCTCGCGCTGCGGATTTGTAATGCCTGCGCCGACGCCGCATCCGCCGGAGAAAGTCTATCGCCAGTGCGATGTGGTGATGCTCGACGGCGAGCCGGTGCCGCGTACGAGACAACATCCACAACGGTCGGTCCCGTCGGTTGCCCAAAAGGCATGGAACCTTTCGCGATCCGTCCTCGACTTCATTTGGCAGCCCGGGTTCGTCTCGCCGGATGAGTACAAACGGCGCTTGGCGATTTGCGATGCGTGCGAGTATCGCAGTGGCAACGGTTGCCGCGTGTGCGGTTGCAACTTGCCGATCAAAGCGCGAGCCAAGGCGTGGCGTTGCGATCTCGGCAAGTGGGATGATCGGCCGCCGAAGCCGGAAACGTTGCGACTCGCACAGCGGATTGAGCAATCGAAGCGGCGAATGCTGATTACATTCCCGCACGGGTTCGGCGATGCCGTGCAGTTGACGACCGTGCTATTGCACTTGCGGCGTCTGCACACAGATTGGACGTTTGACGTGGTTTGCAAGCGGGGAGCCGATTCGTTGTTCGGCGTGCTGGCCGAGCGAACGTTTTTGCTCAATGTGCAGGATGCCGACAAGCCGGAGCCGTCGGAATACCAAGTCAGCCGCACGTTGCCTTGGTGGGAGCCGGACCGCTGCTACGACAATTCACCGGGCACGAAGGCCGAGAAGTCGTTGCGTGAGACGTTCGCCATCAAGCCGATCGAAGAACTATGCCGCTACAAAGTGACGCCAAGCGAAGACGACTTCGCGCGGGCTGAGGCATTCCTTGACGAGTTGCCTTGTACACGCCGCGATGATGGACGTTGGCCGGTCGTATTGCTGCACTATCAGGGCAATTCGGCCCGATCGGCAAAGAATCTGACTGACTCCATCATGGGCCGTGTGGTCGAGCGGATTATCGTGGCAGGACTGGTGCCCGT
>WGDQ01000933.1 GCA_015493185.1 Planctomycetaceae bacterium | reverse complement strand
GCGTTAGAACAAAGAGATCGGCAGTCGGCCATGGCTAGTCCGACGGCAGTGAGGTCGTGGATCGGAAACCCTCTCACGCACGACGCTGTCGCTCCAGGCCCATGCCAACGGCCCACGCCGAATCGTCGCCGACTGCTCGTCCGCATCGCTGCCGCAGGGTCGCCTGCATTATGTTGTGCGACACGGCACACGCAGCAAGGCGGCGCCTTTTGTTTGTGCTGTTCGACGACATGGAATACAAACGATTTCGTTTCACAGTTACTCATCCGTTGATCCGTTTTTTCAGCAGTTCACCTTCACTCACTTCTGCTGGAAGGCAGTTTTTTCCTTTCGCGTTTTTCACATGGTGCATGGTTCCGGCCGACGCCGCTGGCTGACCGACTGATCCAAAAAATCACCGAGCGTGCCGGCGGCTAGCGCGTCGGCACTCGCACGGCATGCTGCACATGCCCGCCTCGGTATCGGGCGGCTCCGTTGCCACTCGATGCTCGACCCCGGCAATGTCCCGGCAATCGGGCAAACCGGTCGCCACACATTCCGTCCGGTCGCGTCCGCCGCACCACAGGCAGTTGGCCCACTCGGTTCACAAGTATTTCGGCTGTTTTCCGCCTTTCGTCACTCGTCATCTCGGAGTCGCCGGTGTCTTTCGGTTCGTCGTACGACGCCAAGCAGGAAGTGAAACAGGCCACCGACATCGTCGAGTTGGTGGGCCAGTACATCGCCCTGCGCCGCGAAGGCTCCGGCTTCACCGGGCTGTGTCCCTGGCACAACGATCGCCGCCCCAGTTTGAAGGTCAGCCCACAGCGTCAGTCGTATCGTTGCTTCGTCTGCGGCGAAGGGGGCGATTGCTTTAGCTTTGTCATGAAGATCGAAGGCGTCTCGTTCCCCGAGGCCCTGCAAATGCTGGCCGAGCGGGCCGGCATTTCGTTGTCGCCACGTCGGCAAGCATCCGGTTCGGCAACCGCCGCCAACCAAGCGGCCTCGCCCCGTAAGCGAATTTACGAGGCCCTGAGCTGGGCCGAAGAGCAGTACCATCGCTATCTGATCGAGTCGGCCGAAGCCGAACCCGCACGCCGGTATCTGGCCGATCGCGGCATCTCGACCGAAAGCATCGGTCACTTTCGCCTTGGCATGGCCCCCAACCAGTGGAACTGGCTAACCCGACAGCAGCCGCCGCGTTCGGTCACGCCGGAAATCTTGCAGCAAAGCGGCCTGATCGGCACTGCCAGCGAAACGGGCCGGCCCTTCGACCGCTTCAAAGGCCGGCTGCTGTTCGCCATCCGCGATGCCCAGGGACGCACCGTCGGCTTCGGCGGACGGCTCGTGCCGGGTATCGAACTGAAAAGCCCTGCCAAATACGTCAATTCGCCGGAAACACCCCTGTTCGTCAAAAACCGCCTGCTCTACGCCCTCGACATTGCCCGACAGGCAATTCGTCGCACCGAAACAGCCGTCGTCGTCGAAGGCTATACCGATGTCATCATGGCCCACCAACACGGCTTCGCCAACACGGTAGCCGTGCTGGGCACCGCCCTGGGCAGCGAACACATCCGCCTGCTGCGCCGCTTTCAGGCCAACCGAATCGTCCTCGTTCTCGACGGCGACGAGGCCGGTCAGCGTCGCGCCGATCAGCTTCTCGAACTGTTTCTCGACAGCGACGTCGATCTGCGCATCGTCACGCTGCCCGAAGGCCTCGATCCTTGCGATTTTCTCACCACACGCGGCAGCCAGGCCTTCGCCCACTTGCTCGACGAAGCGGTCGATGCCCTGGAACATCGTTTTAGAACGGCGAGTCGGAATCTCGATCCCGACGACACCCACGCCGCTTCGCAGGCCGCCGAACGCGTTTTGAGCACCCTGGCAAAGGTTCGTTCGGCTGGCAATCCGGCCGCTCTGCGAATTCGCGAAGACCAGATTCTGTTCCGGCTTTCCCGCCGAACGGGCATCTCGCACGATCGGCTCCGTGAGCGACTCACCTCGCTGCGTCGGCAACCGGCGTCTTCGACACAATCGGCCCCGCGCAGCGATGTGCCGACCACGCAAACCGTGGCGGCGCAACGCATTCGGCCTCGCGAGCGCGAGTTGATCGAAGCATTGCTGCTTGAGCCCGAGGCCATTTCGCTCGTGGCCGAGCAGATACGCCCCGAGCAAATCGAGAACCCGGCTTGCCGGCAAATCTACGCCAAGGCGTGCGAATTCGCTCGAACTTCGGTTCCTGTTTCGCTCGAACGGCTACTGCTCGAATTCGACGAACCGTCCATCAAACGTCTGCTCGTCGAGCTGGACGAACATGCCCAAGCCAAGCTCGAAACGGTCGAACCCGCGCAGCGGGTCGATGCCGTGCTCGAACTGTTCCGTCGCCACGATCTCCAGAACCAACGGCGTCAGGCGATCGAGGCCCTCAAACAACAGCAGCTCGAAGAAGAGGAGGAATTGAAACTGCTCGACCGGCTTATTCGGTCAGAACGTTCGCGGCAGCGTATTTCCGGGCCCACGGATGGGTAGGATGCGTTTGCTCGCGTGGTCTGGGGCACGGTTTTGTTGAACCGCGCCGCGCAGCAGACCATAATCAGGTCAACTCGGCACTTGGCGTGCGGAGGAGGATGAAAAAGGTGGAGTACACCGACAAAGAATTGCAGGAACTCGTCCAGCTCGGACGATCGCAGGGTTATCTGACCTACGATCAGGTCAACGACTACTTGCCAAACGAGGCGGTCAACGCCGATAAGCTCGACGATTTGTTGATCGCGCTCGACGGCCTTGGCATTGAACTGGTCGACGCACCTCCGAGCAACGGAGCGGCCAAGGGCAAAGCAGCCCAAGAAGCCGAACCCGTCGACGCGGCCGCGGCAACCGTGCAAGAAGCCAGCTCGCCCGGCCTGTTGGAAGAACCCCAGCGTTGGAGCGACGACCCGGTCCGCCTGTATCTCACCCAAATGGCGGAAATCCCGCTGCTCACCCGCGAGCAGGAAATCGCACTGGCCAAAAAAATCGAGGTCACTCGCAAGCGCTTCCGCCGCACGGTGCTCGGATGCAGCCTCGCCATGCAGGCCACCTACGACACCTTGCGACGCGTTTACGAGGGGCATTTGCCCTTCGATCGCACGGTGAAGGTCTCGCTCACCGAGCAGCTCACCAAAGAGCAGATTCTAGCCCGCATGCCTCACAATTTGCGCACGCTGGAGGTGCTGCTCGATCTCAACCGGCGCGACTTCGCGACGCTGATCAGCCGCCGGGCGTCGAAACCCGAGCGTCGCGCGGCGTGGCGCCGCTTTCGTCTGCGTCGGGCCAAAATTCTTGTGCTGCTCGAGGAGCTCAGTCTGCGCACCCGTCGCGTGCAGCCGCTCATGAAGCAAATCGAGCAGGTTTCTCGTCGTATGGATGCCATTCAGCAGCAACTCCAGCAGCTCGAGGGCAATACGGCCAGCAAAGACGAACGGGCCAATCTGCGCCGCGAGCTGAAAGACCTGATGCTGCTCACCATGGAAAGCCCGGCCAGCCTCCGAAAACGCTGCCAGCAAATGCGCGAGCAGTTTCGGGCTTACGAGGCGGCCAAACGCGAGCTTTCCGGGGGCAATCTCCGCCTGGTGGTCTCCATCGCCAAAAAGT
>WGDQ01000932.1 GCA_015493185.1 Planctomycetaceae bacterium | reverse complement strand
GTACGGCTTGCTGCCCGATCTGCCGTGGCAGGCGAGTGCCGTGCTGCTGGCGCGCAATGCGCTGCTGCTGGGGGCGCTGGCTTGGATTGCGCACGTGGTTTACTGGGCTCCGGCAGCACCCTCTACCGAACCTTCTACCGATGATTTCGCCCGCCGACGGGCACGACTTTCGAACAGCGCGTAGCCGCAAACGCCCAGAATCGTGGCCCACACACCACCTGTCACCCCGTAAAGCATGGTTGTGCCGATCGGCGAGCGATCGAGCACCGCAACGGCCGGATCATCCGGATCGTAGTACGCCGGAATTGCCTTGCCCACGGGATACGCGTTGGCCACCGCCGCGGCCGAACCGTATGAACCGTGCCCAGCCCCCATGAAGCGGAACTTGTCCGACGTGTATTGCCGGCCTTCAACGGTATAGCGGTACTCGATCTCCGGAATGTAGCTCGTTGTGCGGGAGCTGCCGGTTCCTGCCGAGGTCGACCTGACGCGGGCGCTCACCACCTCGGCGGTCACGGGCCGAAACCGCCGATGGGCCTCGTTCTGGCGCCAGACCGACCAGTGAATGGCATAGGTAAAGTACATGGCAACCGCAAGCAACAACACACCAAAAGCACGCCACATGACGGTCTCCCCCCGATAGCTCGCACTTGTTTTGTTTTTGTCGATTCGCACCGGCGCCTTTCAGAAGGTGTCTTCGAAATCGCTTCCAGGCCCTAGATTGTGAGCAGGCAAATCGGAACAAGAAGGGCGAAGCAGGCAAATCCTCCTTGGACTGGTCGATGCAGACCGACGACCAGACGGTCGGCTTGCTCGCGATCGAAGCCGGAAGTGGATATTGAAAACACCTTCTCAAACGCGGTACGGCCACACGATTTGCGGGCCCCCAAGGCAAGGCCGAGCAAGCCCCTGCCAAAAGCACGGCCCGCGTCATCTTTTGCCTCAAAGGCCGTGTGGCCGCTCACAATTCAAACCTAGGCCGCCGCAGCCGCCCCGACGACCACGGCGGAGCACTTGCGTGTCGCACTGTTCAGCAGATTACGCGGGTTGGAGCCGTTTTTTCGATTCGCAGGGCACACGATCCCCCGAGCGACGAGCCGGCGCTTCCCTCGGCTGCCCCGACGTTTTAGGCTGGGAAGCCATTGGCAGGCTCGAATCGAGCATCGATACGCAGGGTGATAAACGGACCGCGGAAAAACGCCCCCTGCGGGAATCGCGGTCGGTTGGCGCCCCCTGGTCGATAGCCTTTTTCGCTGCCGGAGAAAGCGGAACGCTGAACCGGCCGACGCCACCACCACGGTTTCGACAAATCCAACACGAGTTCGACAAACCCGAGAATGCATCATGCCGCTTTCATACGATGTTCGTGACGGCCGGCGTTTGCTGCCAGCGTGCGACGGCCAGCGACCGCCGTGCAAGGCCACCGTTCTGGCATGGGCGCGATGGTTGGCCACGCGTGGCCGTTTGTTGCACCTCGCGTGTCTTTTCGTGGCAGGCTGCGTAGCAATCGGTTCGAACGTGACGAGCGCCGGCGAGCAGCCGCCGCCCAAAGCGTTGGGCAATTGGCCGCAGTTTCGTGGTCCTGATGGGCAGGGGCACGCCGTGGCCCACGATCTGCCCGAAGTTTGGAGCGAGACGCAAAACATCGTCTGGAAAACGCCGCTGCCCGGTCGAGGTTGGTCGTCGCCAGTGGTCTGGCAATCGCAGATTTGGCTCACCACGGCCACCGAGGCAGGCCACAAGCTGCACGCCCTGTGTGTCGATCGGCGATCGGGCCGTTTGCTGCGCGATGTGGTGGTGTTCCATATCGACGATCCGCCCGAAATCAACCCGAAGAACAGCTACGCTTCGCCCACCCCGGTGATCGAGGCAGGGCGCCTCTATGTGCACTTCGGCACCATGGGCACGGCTTGTCTCGATACGCGCTCGGGCGAGGTGCTGTGGCGAAACACGGAACTGGTGATCGACCACAAAGAAGGGCCCGGCAGCTCGCCGATCTTGTTCGATTCGCTATTGATCGTGAACTGCGACGGTTTGGACCAGCAGTATGTGGTGGCGCTGGACAAAACTTCTGGCGAAATCGTCTGGCGCAGCGACCGCACCGGGGCCAACGATCCCAACCCAGATTTTCGCAAGGCATACGCCACGCCGCTTGTAACGTATGTGAACGGGCGACCCCAACTGATCAGCCCCGGCGCGGACCGCACCAGCGGCTACGACCCGTTCACGGGCGAAGAGCTTTGGTGGGTTGATTACAAGGGCTTTTCCAACATCGCCCGGCCCGTTGTCGGCTTCGGCATGGTGTATGTCGATACCGGCTTCACACGGCCGGAGCTTTTGGCTGTTCGGTTGGGCGGAAGCGGCAACGTAACCGATTCGCACGTTGTCTGGCGTTGCCGACAGCAGGTGCCGCGCAGTCCGTCTCCGCTGCTGGTGGGTGAGGCGCTGTATCTGGTGAGCGACCGAGGTGTTGCCAGTTGTCTGGACGCTCGCAGTGGTGAGCTGCTCTGGCGGGCACGCATGGGTGGTAACTATTGGGCTTCGCCGTTCGAAGCCGACGGCAAGCTGTTCTTCTTTTCTG
>WGDQ01000931.1 GCA_015493185.1 Planctomycetaceae bacterium | reverse complement strand
GTAAAGATGTTGCGATCTCCGTTGCCATGCCGGAGCGATCGTCGTTTCGCTCCGCTACGCTTGATACACCAAACAGCTGAAACACGGAGGTGGTCGGGTAGATCGCCTGACACGATTGCAGCAGACGGCGCCGGGCCCGCCGAGCATCTCCCTGCACCCTCGTCAGACAGTCCGCCCACGGACGTGATCAATTCCTCCTGACCCCCAAAAGCCGAAAAAACGGGCCAAAGGAAGGACTTCCTCGATGCTGGTTCTGTCGAGGCATCGCGACGAAAGCATCATGATCGGGGATTCGATCGTGGTCACGATTGTCGACATCCGCGGCGACAAGGTGCGGTTGGGTATCAGCGCGCCGGCCGAAATTCCGGTTCACCGCCGTGAAGTTTATGAGGCAATCCAGCGCGAAAACCTCAAAGCCAGCCAGCTCTCGCCCGATGACGTGGAAACGCTGGGCGACTCGTCACAATCAAAACCAAAAGCCCGCCGCCGGCACTAAGCTCGCCAGAAACACACCATCCCGCTTGCCCGGCGCTTTCTTTTCTACTTCTTTCTACCGGTTTACCTCGCCAGAATACGGCCACGTCCGCTCTTGCAAGGATCTGCCGGGCTCGGCGTTCGCTCGGTGCAGGTTACAGGACATGCCCCGCGGTCAATAGCCCGCCAAACACCGTTCTTAGCACGAACGGACAGAACCTCTACTTCTCGCGGAAAAACTGCTTGTCTCGGCTGTTCAAACGCGTTTTGTCCGCAGGTTCTTCCTCTTCTGCATGCCCTCATACGACAAAGCCCCTCTCGGGCAGAAGCCTTGACGCGGTGTTCCGGTCTTATCGCCCTTCAAACGCTCATCTTTCATTGATCTTCCGTTTATCACGCAGCTCCGTGTTGGCGTGGCGCGCTGAAAAAACGTGCAGTCTGAAACGTTTGTTCCGAAGGTACGGCCGCATTTTCGAAAACTGTTCGCGCGGCTGCTTGTTTTTTTTTACCCAGGCGGGCACATCGCCCGAGAACGTGTTTGAAGACAAAGCGTGGCGATGCAGACGCCGGCCCCAAATTGCCTAAAGTCCGCAGGCTTCGGGGTCGATAGTCTTCACATACACGTTGACGCTTTTCTGATCATGGTGGGCAAACGCCCTACGATTACAGTGACTTCGCCATTGGCTGGCGCAGTCGACTAGCCCGTGACAAGAAGGTTTGTCATTTAACTTGAAATTGGTTGTCGCGCCGCGTGCGAGAGAAACACACCGAGCTGAAACGCACGCGGCCAAGCTGGTCCGGAACGATCTCAGATCCCGCAATCCGGTCGGGCTTGGACCTAGTCATCCTGAATTGGAGGGTTGCCTGGCATGACCCGGATTAACACGAATGTAAGCTCACTCATCGCACAAAAGACCCTCTCGCGGTCGAACGCACAGTTGCAGGAATCCCTGCTTCGGTTGAGCACCGGCTTGCGGATCAATAAAGGTAAAGACGACCCGGCCGGCCTGATCGCCAGCGAGGTGCTGCGAAGCGATATCATCAATGTGCAGCGGGCGATCACCAACAGCGAGCGGGCCAATCAGCTTATCGCCACGGCCGACAGCGCTTTGGGGCAAGTCAGCGCCTTGCTCAACGACATTCGCGGATTGGTTTCTGAAGCAGCGAATGACGGTGCTCTGAGCGAAGAGCAGATCGACGCCAATCAGTTGACCGTCGACTCGTCGCTGGAATCGATCGACCGTATTGCCCGTGTTACATCCTTCCAAGGGCAGCGGTTGCTCGACGGCAGCCTCGATTTCATCACGACTTCGCCGGGCACCATTGATGCTTTCGCGCAGGCCCTCCTGGGCACGACCTCCGATGCGGCTGCCACGGCCACCGTTTCCGGTGGGGCGGCCAATACAACCATCAACTTCGCGACGGTTTCAGGCGGTACCGCTCAAAACGGTGCGACGATCTCATTTGTCAACGGTGCCAGCGCTTCCGCGGTTTCCGTAACTTTCACCGGCGGTTCGCTACGATTCACGATTGCCAGCGGTGGTTCCACGGCGAATGAGATCATCTCGGCATTGAACGATTCGGCCACCGCAGGGGCTGTGTTCTCAGCCACCGTAGCCAGCGGCGAGACGGGAGCAGGTTCCTTCTCGGCAGGTGCTGCCACGGGAGATAGTGCCTTTGCCGGCGGTGTCGATGGCAACACGTTCATCCTTTCGGCAAAAACGGCGGGTGATCAGTTCAACGATGTCACCGTGCAGTTTACCAGCGGTGGCTCGTCCGATGCGGAATCCGTGTCGTACAACTCTTCGACCAAAACGCTGACGATCACTATCGAAGAGGGCCAATCGACCGCGCTTCAGGTTGTTAGTGCGATCATCGCCGAAGGTACGTTCAGCGCCGCCTTGGCAAGCGGCAGCAACGGGTCGGGGGCCGTGGCAGTCAGCACGACGGCGACGACCTCTGGTGGCTTCAGTGAGAACAACATCTCGAGTCTGCAAATCGACCAGGCCAACTTCGGCACGCAGACATCGATCGCAGTGAACATCCAGATCGACGCCCAAGCGTCGCGTGCCCAGTTGAACTACTCGGGCGGTTCGCTGGCGAGCGATGTTACGCTGGAAGTGGGTGGCACGCAGGGCTTCGAGGTGTTCAACTTTGGTACGGGAAGTACCATCAATGAAATTGCCACGGCCATCAACCTCGTTTCCGACGCCACGGGTGTTACCGCTACGGTCGACGGCACCGATCTACAGCTCAAGTCGCAAGACTACGGCTCCTCGGAGTTCGTATCGGTTAAAGTGCTCAATGGCAGCTCGACCCTGTTCCAAACCTACGATACCACTGGAAGCTCGCAGACACGGGTCAACGGCACCGACCTCGAAGCTCGAATCAACGGCGTCGACGCCACGACCGACGGCCTGAACGCCTCGATCAACACTTCGACGCTCGATTTGAGCTTCTCAGTTAACGAAAGGTTAACCGCTGGCGACTCTGTATCGTTCAGCATTACGGGTGGTGGTGCCAACTTCCAGCTTGGTCCTGACGTTGTGTCGAACCAGCAGGCACGCCTCGGCATCCAGGGTGTGAACACGGCTACCCTTGGTGGCGTCAGCGGTACGCTGTTCGAGCTGCGATCTGGTGGTGCCAAGGCCTTGGGCACGAACGCCACTGGTGCGGCCAAGGTGGTGGACGAAGTCATCACCAAAGTCACACAACTTCGAGGTCGGTTGGGAGCTTTCCAGCGAACCACCCTGGAAACCAATATCTTCACTCTCAACGACACGCTGGAAAACTTGACGACAGCCGAAAGCTCGATCCGCGACGCCGACTTCGCGGCCGAGAGTGCCCGACTCACTCGGGCCCAGATCCTGGTGCAATCGGGCACGTCGGTGCTGTCGATCGCCAACAGCAACCCGCAAAACGTGCTGGCCCTGCTGCGGTAAACTACGCCGCTCAGCACAATTTCGCAAAAAGATCCGCCGACTTGTCATCTCCTTAAAGATGACAAGTCGGCGTTTTTTTGCGCTCACACTGCCGCAATATGAACTGAAGCTTCACCACCCAGAATGCCGACTACGTGAAGTGCGACCGCGCCGATTGATTGCACGGATTACAACGTTTCTCCGGACACCTTGGCGATAGCAGTGCTAGCACGTAGCGCACTGCGAGAAGACGACGAGTGCAAGCCGTCGATGGCCTTAGTTGATAAACAGTCGGCCAGACCGCTCGACCCCGTCCTTTTGCGCACCGATGGTCTGCAGCTAGGGCACGCCGTGGAAGGCATGCGATCTGGTGGGTGAATCGTTCGATGGCCGTTGCTTGGTTCGCTGCTGGCTTGCGCCGCAGTAATCATCACTCTTCGCCAAATCATCAATTCAGGATTTCCCAAAAAACATGTCTTCTCACGTTGAGTTGCTGAACGAAGCAGTGACGCTGCATCAGACTGGACGCCTCGACGATGCGGAGGCGGGCTACCGAAAGGTACTGGCCGCCTCGCCGCAAAATGCCGACGCCCTGCACCTGTTGGGGGTACTTGAAATCCAGCGTGGGAATTATGTCGATGCAATCCCATTGATCCAACAGGCCATCGCCCAAAACAATTCGGCGTGGTCATATCACAGCAACCTGGCCTATGC
>WGDQ01000930.1 GCA_015493185.1 Planctomycetaceae bacterium | reverse complement strand
GTATTGCGCGATCATCGGGCCGCTTTGGAAAAAAATGTCGAGGTCATGCGCCGTCAGGCCCGGGCGGCGGCCCAACCGGGGCACATCGATGTCGATCGCCTGCTCGAGGCCCAACGCTACGAACTTGCCCTGCGCGCGCAGGTGGCCATTGCCGAGCAGCAGGCGGCCGAACTGCGACAAGAAATCGAAAACCGTCGTCAGGCCCTTGTGGCGGCCGACCGCGAAGTGCGTGTGCTGGAAAAACTGCGCCAACGGCATCTCGAGCGGTTCCGCGCCGAGGAGGCACGCCGCGAAGTGAAACGCATGGATGAGATCGCCTCGTTGGCTTATTCCAATACCGCCCGTCGCGCCTTGCGTGAGGAGGCCACCTCGTGAGCCGAATCGTGGGCCTGCTGGCCACATTGCTGAGCTATTTCTGCATCGCCACGGTCATTTCGTTGGCCATCGGGCTGTCGTGGCTATTCAGTTCCGGCCGGCTCAACCGCGACCGCGTCGTGCAAATCGTGGCCGTGCTGCACGGTGTCGACCTATCGGTTTACCACGCCAAACTGCACGAGAAAGACCTGACCGGCAAAGAGGAAGTATCGCTCGAAGAGATCGCCCGCCAGCGGGCGCTGGCCTTTCGCAATCTGGAAATCCGCGAACAGGCCGTCGCCGAGGGCCTTAAGCGGTTTCGCTTCGCCAGCGAGCAGCTTGCCGAAAAATACGATCGCTACGAACGCATTCGCAAATCGTTCGACGAAGAGTTGAGCCGCTTCCGGGCCGGTGCCATTGCCGAAGGCCGCGAAAACGTACGACAGATTCTCGAAACGATCAAACCCCGACAGGCGAAAGAACAAATGTTGGCCATGTTCGACAACGGCGAAATCGACGTGGTCGTGGCCCTGCTGGCAGCCATGCCGTCGAGCAAGCGGGCCAAGATCGTCGGTGAGTTCAAAACACCCGACGAAAGCGAAAAACTGGCCGAAATCTTAAGGCGCCTCCGACAGGGTATTCCCAAAATCACGGCCGTCGATCGCGCCGAAAATCAACTTCGACCACCCGCACCCACAGGTACCTGACCCCTTTTGTTATTTGCTCGTTCGTTCATTCGTTCGTTTGTTCGTTCGTTTGTTTGTTCGTTTTCGGCTCGTTGCCGAGCTCGTTTCCCGCAACCCGTTGCGTACTCGAAAAACAGGCTCCGCATTCGAAAGAAAACGTTTTCCGGTCCCGCGACACCGTTTCGCAAAAGCCGTTCAGTCGCTTTGGGCGTCCGCTGCCGACTTCCCGAACCGTGTTGTCGTGTCGTCCGACTCGAGCGTTTGCCGTTTGTCGCTTCGCGAATAGTTCACCGTACGCCCATTGCCGCGGAGGTGTTTCGATGACACGACTCAACTTGGAACATCTAACGACGAATTTTCCGTCGCCCGAGTCGTTTGCGCCGCGCGGCACCGAAAACACGGGCGGGGGCGACTTCGGATTCGCGTTTTTCCGCGAACTCGAAAACGCCGGCCGCCGTGCCGATCGCGATGATCGTTCGTCCGATCGCTACGCGTCGTCGGCCTCGCAATCGTCGCCTCCGCCGTCGCGCGATGCCGACCGCGTGCGTCCGCCCCGCGACGATCGGCCCAACGGCGCGGCGGCTCGAGAACGCTCCGACGACGATCGTTTCGACCGCGACACAACGGCTCCTCCAGCTTCGTCGCAACCGGCACGCGAAAACGCCGGCGATCGCTCGACCTCCGGCGATGACGGCACCGACGATTCCGACTCGTCGACCTCGGCCTCTTCGGCCACCGCCCCGGGTGGCACGGCTGACAACGACGCCGAAAAACCGCGCCGCACCAACGACGACGAAGCCGGCAACGCCACGGACGCCGCCACCGATCAAGAAAACGCCGAGTCGCAAGGGGTTCCGGTCGACTCGCGGGCCGCATCATCGGCCGCACTCGAGCAGTCAATCGCCGAGGCCAGCGGCGCCGACTCGGAAGGCTCGTCCGAAGGCACCGATCCCGCATCGCGAAAAACCGCCACCAACGCCGCCAAAGCCGCCGCCCGAGCCTCGCAGGCGGGCAGCGACACGACTCTTTCGGAAAACGTACCGACAGCCGCGAATGCCTCGGACGGCGTGGCAGATGCTACCTCCGATGCCGCCGCATCCCAGCGATCCACCACCCAGGCCGATCAGGCCACGGCCAACACCTCGGGCAACATCGCGGCCGAAGACCGACAGCGCCAGCAAACCGCCGAAGCCGACGCACGCGCGGCGGCCGCGGCCAGCGATGCCAAGAAACAGGCTGCCGAGCAGACGCTTGCCGCCGCGCGTGCGTCGGCTTCGGCGGTTTGCTGGCGCTGTCGGGCTTCGGCCGCGATGTTGCCCGAGGTGTTGGCCGTGGCCTGATC
>WGDQ01000929.1 GCA_015493185.1 Planctomycetaceae bacterium | reverse complement strand
TCAAACACATCGCTTCCGATGCCTCCGATGGCCGTTTGCCATGCAACACGATAACCCGGTGCGAAATGCACCATGACGTCGGGCGACTTTTCCGCGTATGGCCCGCGATAGGCTCGACGTCGTGTTATTGCGCCGCGAATGCCGACAGTCTGGCGCGCCGGGTCGCGCACGTCTGATAACGCCGCCGCAATTTGTTCGGCCAGGGCGTCCGCCTCGTCGGGAGCAACGATACCTTGCGACTCGCGCCCCGCCACATTCAAGTAAATTCCGCTCAGCCCTACGGCGTAAGCACGGGTTTTCGACCAATCAACACCCCGCAGCAGTTCGCTCGTCTCCTCGCCCGGTACGACGCCAGATTTCAGCACAAGCAGATTTTGCTCGCGCAGCCACGCATTCAGCTCGACACCTCGTTGAAAACTTGTGAAACCATGGTCGCTCATGGCCACCAGCAGCGTTTGATCGTCAGCCATTGCCAAAGCCTGGCCAACCATCTCGTCCGAACGACGATAGGCCTGCCGAATCGCATCGCCCTTGGCGGCATCGAACCCTGCTATGCGGTTGGCGGGGTGATCGGGTTCGAGGAAACGCCAGAACATGTGCTGAATACGGTCCGGCGTATCGAACAAACAATAAACGAACCCCTCGTCGAGCCGTTCCAGTTCGTGTCGCAGCATGGCCAGGCGTTCGCGCCACACGTCTTCGCACTGGTCGAGAAAAGCGTCTTCATCGAAACGATTATTTTTCAAGCCGCTGTCATCTTCCACCATGCCAGTGGTGTAAAACAGCCCCTCGTCGTTGGCGAGTTGGTTGGCCCAGTTGCTCGGCGTGCTAATGGGAAACAGCGGTGCCTGCGGATCGAAGTTCACCGGCGATGCGTAAAGCTCGAAGTGTGGCCGTGTGCGCACCAGCAAAAGCCGAACCATGCCACGAACCGACTGCAATAAACTGAGGCGGAATTTCAACCGAATCCACGGGGTCCACTGCCCTGGTACCAATTTCAATTGGTATGGGTGCCCGGGGGTCTGCAACACAGCGGCACCCCCGTCGGCTTCGAGCCGCAAAGTGAGGGCGACCTGAGCATCTTCGCGCGCTGATTTGCGCGGACCATACACGGGCAGACGGATCGGCCGGCCCGCTTGTGGTTTGATCGGCACGAGGCGTTCGCTTTCACCCGCCACGGCACGTTCGTCGGACGTATAGAACGTTGCTGTGCCCAGTCCGCCGCGAATGTCGGGTACGCCCATGCCGCTAAGTTGTCGGCCTGAAAAGGCATCGGGCGGAAACGTGCAAGGACAACGGATCACCGACGCCGGCACGCCAGCCGCATCGAGGCGCTGCCAGAGCGTGGTGCCGCCGCGGCAATTTACCGGCACGGGCGCACGCGCAGGCGACGGCTGTTCGAACCGAACCAACCCGAGATCGGGCAGGTAACGCGCCGGGTCGCGCCGCAGAAAATCGAAGATGCCGTGCCCCCCCGGATTGACCCCCGTGGCGAAAGTCGACCATGCGACCGGCGTTTGCGCCGGCGTCGTGGTTCGCACTCGCGGCACAATGCCCTTTGGTCCCAGAAGTCGGGCGATATTGGGTAAATCGCCGTCGGCGATAAATTTTTCGACCAGCGTTGGCTCGAGCCCGTCGAGCCCAACGACGATCACTTTTTTGATTTGGCTCACGTCCCGTATCCGTTCTGAAAAACGTCGACGGTTCCAAGCCTAGCATTCCTCTGGCAGCGGGAAAAGCTGCGACACCTCGCACAGCCAAAGACGCGTTCCATGCAGGGCATCGCAGCGGGTATTGCGGTCGCTGAGTGGACTGGCAGCACAACGGATTCGCACGCTCAGGCCTGCTCGCCATACGCCCCTCGAATCAGTCGGCCGTCGCATAGCAGTTGGCGGCCCCTCGTCGGACGGCGACAACCTGGTGAGTGCCGGCTTGGTCAGTGATGGCCGCATTGAGCCGGAGATTCGTGCGGGCGCTCCGCCACGATGCGCATCAGGCCCCATAGCCAGTTGATGCGGAAGCGCTCGGCAATGGTTGTCTGAAAACCGGCCTGTTCAATCAGCTTGCTGCACTGACGCAGCGAGTAGGTGCCATAGAATGCCGGATTGACCACGCGCAGCCAGACGCTACACAGTTTGCACATCACATAATCGTCGCACCAATCCACGAGCACCAGGCTGCCGCGCGGACGCAGCACACGCCGCAATTCGCCCAAGCATGCCTTCGGTTCGCGAAAATAATGAAAGCTGTTGGCGCAGATGCAGACATCGAAGCTCGCGTCAGCTAGCGGCAAGCGTCGGACGTCGCCCCGCAGCCAATCGATTTGGCGGGCGGCATGTTTTCTACGAGCCTGGCTGAGCATGCCGGAGCTCATGTCGATACCCGTCACGTGCAGGCCAGGCCAGCGTCGTAGCAATTGTCTTTCCAACTCGCCTGTGCCACACGCCACGTCCAGCACACGGTGAGCCGAGGCCAGCGGGGCGACTTCCACCACGGCTTCAAGAGTCGCGTTGATGTACCGTCGCCAGCGCTGGTCATAGTCGGCTGCCAGACGGTCGTAGGTATGTGCAACGTGTCGGTGCGCAGAAGAGCGGGTTGTTGTCATAACAGCATCGTGCAACAGCGTAAAATCCGCCAACCAATTTGGTCGCGCACGGCATATCGGCGAAGTGAAATGCGCACGCCGGTACCTGCCAACGAGATATCAGAAACAGTTTTACGGTGCAGTCAATGCGCGACGGGGTATGCGGACGAGCGATTTTTTCGAAAGCACGCAAGAGCTGCGACCCTATGAAGAGCCTGCGCGCAAAAAAAGAGAACGGCATCTGCCCCCGATGATGCCGTTCTCGTACATTGCAAATAGCGGGAACCGGGCCGCGCTTTATTGCCCTATTGGTTGTTGCGACAGCACGGGGGCAACTCGGCATCGACTGTTTTTTCTGTTGCCTTCGCCTCGTTCAGCGGGCAACGATCACGACAAACCAATTCGCCCGTAAGCGGGCATTCAATTTTGCCGGGGCAGTCTTCCCGCGCGGTGTCGCGCAGGGGGCATTGGTCTTTGCACACCTCTTCACCGGTTAGGGGGCAAGTAATTTTGCCAGGGCAATCTGCTCGAGGGGCGTCGGTCGTGTCCCCTGCATCGCTAACAGCCCACACGCTGCCGCCAACCAGCAAACCGAGCAACGTCGCGATAACAAATAGTCTCTTCATGGCAACTCCTCGCGTTTCGCAACCTTCCGAAGCCGCGGGCAGAAAAACAGTTCTCTGCCGAACACGCTGCCTCGATCATCTGTTGGCCATTCTACAGCCCGTACTTCTGTCCAAGGTCAAGTGGTTTTTTTCCAAGTCTTTTTTCGACTGCCAGACGCCCATGTAATACCGGTTCCCCGGGCAATAGGGCCGCCAACCATGCGCTGAACCCATTGATTGCCCTCAAACTCGTTGGACGTGGGCAAAACATTTTCCAGTGTTTTTGGTGGCAATTCAGCCGTCTAAAGTTGTCGTGCCTTTGGCCGAATGGCGGAACGTCTGAAACACATGGACAGCGATCGAATCTGCTGAAAACGGGAGACGACCCATACGTAGCTTTCGCTGCCTACCGACTTTCTCCGCTGCCTCAATTGGCCAAGCTGTCGCCAGTTTTTTAGTTTTTTGGGTTGCGAAAGGTGCTATTGCTCGGCAGAAAGCCCGACACTACACTTCGCCCCGCTCTCTTCGACCTTTCCAAGAAAAACTCCACCGAACTTCCGTAGCCATGCTACGCGCGGCCCGTGCGCGCCACTCCCTGCCGGGGGGCGTTTCCTTGTGTGCGGCTTTGGCCATGTCGATTCGGCATGCCGGTCGACACCAAGGGGGCGAGTGCGGGAATCGAGCCGCAGGTGGCCCGTAGTGTCCTGCGGGAGGAAGGAGGAAGAAAACTGGCAAATGCTGAATACCAAGCACCTTACGCATGGCCCGTCATACGGCTTCATGGCACCCGCGTCGTTCCAAGGCGTCGTATCTTGATAGACTTGCGGTGATCGATGCGACGGCCAGTAGGAAAGAAACGGGTTGTATGTGCTGTGTGGCCGAGCGAGCCGCGCCAAGTTGGCGGATTTTCTTGAATCGGGGTACCGGGCTTCTGTCTCTTATACACATCTGACGC
>WGDQ01000928.1 GCA_015493185.1 Planctomycetaceae bacterium | reverse complement strand
GTGCGATCCTCCGTTGCAGTGGCACGGCGCGGCGCATTGCCAGGCGGCGCGTTTTCATATGCCGCGTGGATGTTGGCCACTTCGGTGGCGCACGTCGCCCGAAGGAACTCTAGCATTCGGCCAGCCCCGGGAAAGCCGTTTTCGCGCCTCTTCGGGCCGACAATGGCCCGATCGGGGGCAGATTGTAGCGGATGATCGGGTTGTAAGCCGCCAAACACCGGCCTGCCGCCACCGGCGCGGCCAACCTCAGCAAGGTGTCTTCAGAATCGCTTCCAAGCCCGAGATGGTGAGCAGGCGATTCATGTCACCGAGGGCGAAGCAGGTGAGTGCAACCTGCCTGCGACTGGTCGATGCAGACCGACGACCAGACGGTTGGCTCGCTCGCGATCGAAGCCGGAATTGGATGTTGAAGCCCCCTTTTCTTTGAAGACACCTTCTCATGCACAGGGCAGGTTGCATGCCGGTCCCCAGTGCTCGGCCCCGCGACGCTTGAGAATGGCCACCAGCGTTCCTGCTGCATCAACAGCCGCCACAGGTTCTTCGCCGCTTAGCTCGGCGCGGCGGATCGTGCGGCCATTTCGAATTGCCGCAACCTCCGCGTCCGACAGCCGCACGGTGGGCAACGCTTCCACTGCGCTGCGCAGTGGCCTCAAATGCGCCTCGATCGACGCACGATCGAGCCGGTCTGGGGCAATGGCTTCTTCGAGTTGAAAGCAGCCCACGGCCGTTCGCACCAGCGCCGACATCACCGCCTGCGTTCCGAGTCGTTCTGCCAGATCGCGCCCCAGCGAACGAACATACGTGCCATGTCCGCAATCGATCCGCAGTTCCAATTCGGGGTATTCGTAGCGAACGACTTCGATTCGGTGCACGTTCACTCGCCGCGGCTCCAGCTCGACGCGCTCGCCACGCCGGGCCAAATCGTAGGCCCGACGGCCTCGGACCTTCAGCGCCGAATACGCCGGTGGCCGCTGAAGTAGGGTGCCGGTCAGCTCTCGGGCCGCGCTTCGGATGGCCTCGGCCGACGGTCGTGGCGCGTCGGTTTGTAGCGTCACGTCGCCCTCGACGTCTTCCGTGGGGCTTGAGCGTCCGAGCAGAAAAGTGGCCCGATATTGCTTCGGCATCCGCTGCACGTATTGCAGCAATCGCGTTGCCGCGCCAATGCCCAGAACCAGCACACCGGTGGCCAGCGGATCGAGCGTGCCGGCATGTCCGATCTTCGCCGGGCGCACCAATTGCTGAATCTGGTTCACAACGCTGCGCGACGTCACGCCGGGCGGTTTGTCAATGTTCAGCAAGCCGTGCAAGGCAGCCATCGTGCAATTTGCGACCAGCACAGTTGAAGTAAAACACGAAAACCAGCAATGAAACCAACAAAACCGGCCCGAGGCGTGCAATCGCAGCCGGCGCGACCTTTGCGCCATCCCCGCATCTGCTCTCTCGACTTCGATTGCGGCGTTTAGTAACCGCTCTGCTCGAGCAGTTCAAAGTCGTAAAGTTGGTGGATTTCGTCAGATGTCTTCTCCAGCATTCCCGTAAACCGGCGATAAAGCGCGTCCACGTCGCGCACGCCCAACGAAGCTAGACGGCGGAACTTGTGTTCGAGCAAATCGTCTAAGCGGCCCGACGTATTTCGGGCGTGTCCCTCGGGATACATCACCAGCCCGCTCGAATAACGCTTTCCGGTCGCTGTTTCCACCTCAACCGTGGTCGGAATACCGTCGGGATATTTGGCATCGAACTCCGGTCCGCCGTGTCGGAACTCGATCCGTTGCATGATCTGCCGTGTCAGCGGATGGTGCAGCGCCCGCTGGTTGTAGTCGGCCGGCACGAGCATCAGTTCTTTCCAACCGGCTTGCTTTTGTTCAATCGCCTTGCGCAGCAACGTGGCAATGATGTACACCATCGAGTGGTCGGCGCTCTGTCGGGTTTGCGGGTCGCGCTTGGCCGGATCGCCAATGATGCTGAAAGCCGGCTCGTAGATGCTGATTTCGATGCGTCGCACGGCGTCGGGGCTTTCAAGCAGCTCAGGATGCTCCGTGAGCAAGTCGATCAGTCCTTGAATCGCGCCGGCCGATTGATGCTCGTACAACCCCAGCTTGAAGTGCATGCCCATTACGGCAAAGTCGCTGCCGCTGGTGGCCAGTTCCAGATCGAAGGGGCTCTGGTCCGGTTGATCGGGCGGTTCGAACAAACAGAAAATGGCCTCGGGATTGCGAAAAATATCGGCCGGCCCGACAAACCCCCGCAGCGCACGCCGAGCGGCTTGCACCGCCATTTCCGTGGTGATGGCCGCCGAAGCCCCCTTCGAATCGGAAAGCTGCTTGCCGGCGCGAATAGCCCGAAACGGAATGTAGTGGGCCACCAGCAAACCAATGGCCGATTCGATCTGCCGCGGTGTGGCCCCGAGCGACGCCGCAAATACCGCCGCCGAGGCAATGCCGCCGTGAACCACGTGGTCGATCTTATGGTTCTTCAATGCAAACACTTCGGCCAGCCGGCCGCGAATCTCGTCGATGGCGATCATCGCCTTGAGCGTTTGCCGTCCGTTCCAGCCAAGCAACTGAGCTGCCGCCACCGCCACGGGATAAAAGTCGTTGTGGCCAAACTCTCCGGCCGTATGCCCTCGCTTCGGGTTGTAGCCAAAATTCGTGCCGTTGGCGTCCCATTCCCGTGCCGCCGAGCTATTGGCCAGAATCGCCTTCTCGGGCATCACCAGCATCCGCGATCCCAGGCAAGGCACCCCGTCGTGACTCGGATACTCCATTGCCTCCTCGCGCAGCACCTTCGGAGCATTTGTGCCGCAGGCCAATGCCGAAACGGCACACGCCACGCTGTCGAGATGAAACCGTTCGACCATGCGGTACACAGAATCGTCGGGCTCGGGGAATTTGCCCCCAAGAAAATCGACGGCATATTGCCCAATGCCAAGGGCCTGATTTTCATTGCGTGCGAGCCTTACAAAACGGTCGCTCATCGATCTGCGTCTTCCTCTTGTGCTTTGAGGGTCGGTTGATTGGCCTGAGCCTCGGTTTGACACGCCCCGGGATTACTCGAAGGGCAGTTCAACGCCGGACGACGTTTTCCCCAATTTTCCGCCACACTGCCGGGTTCGCATGCCCTTGTGCTGCTTGCTTCCTCGCCGCCTGCCTGGTTCTCGAATGGCGAAAAAAAACAAGGCGATGATTATCGGCTTCGGCCCGCAATGTAGCAACCCGCCCAGGTGCCGCACACATCGGGTCACCCCATGCCGCCCCAATATGGATGGCCCCCCGCCGCCTCGTCAGCTCATGCGCCTTGTCAGGCCATACGCTCCCGTTGGCCAGCAAGCGCTGCCTGCCCGAGCAAGCGCTTGCTTTGCCTTGCCGGTATCCGCCCAGCGGGAGTTCTGCGGTCCGCCGGCGCTTCGCAGCCGCTCAAACTTCGGCCGTCGCGTCGCGCGCACCAGAAACATCTAGGGCGATCGTGCATGGTATGATGTGAGAGCCTTGGCGAACCACCTTTCGGGGGTCACGCCGCTTGTGGCACGTGCGGTGGGCTGCGCGGCCTACAGGCCTGCTCATCGGTTTTTCGGCAGTCTGCGGCCTGTTCCGAGCGGTTCGCGACTGCTTTGGGCGTTTTTGTGCTTCGTTGTTTGGATGCGCGGTAGCGCGTCTGCACCGGTAAAAGGTTCGACAATGGCGATTCAGCAACTGGGGCCTTATCGCATTGGCCGCCAGCTCGGTCGGGGTGGCATGGGCGCGGTGTACGAAGCCGTCGATCCCGACAGCGACACCCGCGTGGCCGTCAAGGTGCTTTCGCCATCGCTTGCAGCGCACGAAGACTTTCGCGAGCGATTCGAGGTGGAAATCGAAACGCTGCGCAAGCTGCGCCATCCAAACATTGTTCGCATCTATGCCTTCGGCGAACAACAAGGCATCCTCTTCTACGCAATGGAGCTGGTCGAAGGTCGGAGTCTTGAAGAACTGATCCGTGCCGGACGGCGTTTCCACTGGCGCGAAGTAACCAATCTGGCCTGTTGCCTTTGCCGCGCGCTCAAGCACGCTCACGATCGGGGCGTCATCCACCGCGACATCAAACCGGCCAACCTGCTGCTCACCGAGGCAGGCGAAATCAAGCTCACCGACTTCGGTATCGCCAAGCTCTTTGGCATGACGGGGCTCACCGCCGCCGGCGGTGTTGTGGGAACGGCCGAATACATGGCGCCCGAACAGTGCGATGGCCGCCGCGTCACTCCCCGCAGCGATCTTTACAGTCTGGGTGGCGTTCTCTACACGCTGCTGGCCGGCCGGCCGCCCTTCGTGGCCGAAACCATTCCGCAGATGTTGCAGTTGCAGCGCTTTGCCGATCCCGAGCCACTGTCGGCCTATGCCCCCGACGTGCCCGAAGCACTCCAGCAAATCATTGCCGATCTATTGGCCAAAGATCCGGCCGACCGTGTGCCCAGCGCCATGATGCTGCTCAAGCGTCTTGAGGCCATGCTGCACGGCCTTTCGCGTTTGAAAGAGATCACGCCGTCCTCGCAGACCCAGACTGATCCCGATGCTCGACAAACCTGCGTACGGCCGTCCGATGCGCCGGCCAACCCGCCCGCCGACGTGTCGGACGCTGCGGGCTCTCCAACGCTCGATGCCGGTTCGCAAGGCTTGCAACCTGAGCCTGCATCGGGCCGCAAAGAAAATCGTGGTATCGCTGGTGCAACGGCTGCGGGAAATGAAAATGAAGCGGACGCCGCCGCGGCCGACGAGCTACCGCCCGGCGGGCTCGACCTCACCGTAGCGGCCAGCGCATCTC
>WGDQ01000927.1 GCA_015493185.1 Planctomycetaceae bacterium | reverse complement strand
GTCTTTTACCGCGATGTCTCGTCGGCAAGCGATTACAACTATTCGATTACCGAGCTGGGGCGCGAACGAGCCAAGCGGCTCTACGAGCAGTGTACCTACTTCGGTGCGGCCCCGGTCTCGCTGCAAGACTATATCGCCAGCGTCGAGGCGCAGTCGATCACGCGACAAACCCCCACCTTGGACGACCTGCGGCGGGCGTTTTCCGACTTGTTGCTCAATCAGCGCATGTTCAATCGGCTCGGCCCGGCCATCAACTCAGGACGTGGCCTGTTTCTCTTCGGCGCACCTGGCAACGGCAAAACGAGCATCGCCGAGCGAATCACTCAGGCATTCGGCGAAGTCGTCTGGATTCCCCGTGCGATTGGAATCGACGGTGAGATCATCCGTGTGTTCGATCCCGAGCACCACGAACCCTTGCCATTGCCCAAAACCAGCGAAGGGCTGCTCGACGCCAGCCACATCGATCGTCGCTGGGTTCGCGTTCGCCGGCCAACCATTGTGGCCGGTGGCGAACTGACCATGCAGAACCTCGAAGTGACGATCAACCGCAGCACGCATATCAGCGAGGCACCGCTACAGATGAAAAGCAACTGCGGCACGCTCGTTATCGACGACTTCGGACGGCAGAGAATTCAGATTGATGAGCTGCTCAACCGCTGGATCGTGCCGCTCGAGAAACGCTACGACCTGTTGAACCTTGCCAGCGGCAAAAAAATCCAAGTCCCGTTCGACCAGTTGATCATCTTCTCGACAAACCTCGAGCCGCGCGACCTGGTCGACGAGGCATTCTTGCGGCGTATTCCGTACAAGATCGAGGTGACCGATCCAACGGAAGAGGAGTTCCGCGATCTGTTTCAGATGATGGCCGACCAGATGGGATTCGTTTACCGCAAAGAGGCCATCGACTATCTGATCGAGGAGCACTATCGCAAGGTGGGGCGCCCCTTCCGCTGCTGCCATCCTCGCGACTTGCTGCTCCAAGTGCAAAACTTCTGCCGCTTCCAGAATATCGAGCCCGAAATGACGAAGGCCTACTTCGACTACGCGGTGGAAAACTACTTCGCCGTCATGTAGGCACGAAGTCGCCCGCTGCGGCCCCTTCGAACCCGGGCTGCAATCGACGCGTTGCGTTCTCGCCACGGTCGCGATCAACGCGTCGGGCGGGGGCACGCGGACAAGAAGCTCCGGCAGCACGGTCATCCGGTGGCATCGATTCCGGCGTGGCAAGATGGCTCAGGAAACCATCACCCCAGCCAATGCTCATCGACACTGGATGCGCAACGCGCCGCCGGCACTCCATTCGGCAGCCGCGCGGACTCAGCGAGGCAGGTGTGGTTCAACTGTGCGACCACTCGAGTCCGAAATCGAGCTGGAGTTGCGGATCCTTCTCTTCTTCCGGATTCAGCTCTTTGAACAACAGGCTCGGCTGAATGTCGCGATTGTTCTGATACTTGTTGCTCTGATATTCGGTGATGTCGCCCGTGATCTCGTGATAAAAGATCTGGCAAATGGGCACACCCGGATAGACGCGCACGGGCTGCACGGCAAACATCTCAAGAGTCCAATAACCGCGAAAGCCCACATCGCCGAAGCCGGCCGTCACGTGCACAAACAAGCCCAACCGGCCGACTGACGAACGACCCTCGATCATCGGCACCAGCCCGTGGGTTTCGGTTCGTTCGACGGTTCGGCCTAGATAAAGCTGGTCAGGGTTCAGCACGAGTCCCTCGGGCGGAATTTCCAACCGGCGCACGCGGTTCGGACGCCGCATATCGAGCACCACCTCTTCGTAGATCATCAGCTCGCTGTGCAATGTCAGGTTGTAGCTGTTGGGATTCAAGTTCCGCTCGTCGAAAGGATCGATGATGATCTTTTCGCCGAGATGGCGCCGAATTTCATGGCCAGATAAGATCATGTCCGAGTCATCCAACCGAGTGCGTCGTGCGACGAATTCCCGTTACGCGGCGACCCCGATGCGCGGGCACCACCGAGCCAGACAACATGCCTCACATTTCGGACGCCGAGCATTGCAAACCCGGCGCCCGTGCAGAATCATCCGATGGCCGAAAGCCACCCACTCCCGGCGAGGAACGAGTTCCATCAAATCTTTCTCGATTTTCACCGGGTCTTTCTGATCGGTCAAACCAAGCCGCCGGCTCACTCGGGCCACGTGCGTGTCTACGACAATGCCCGAAGCAATGCCGAACGCCGAGCCGAGAACGACGTTGGCCGTTTTGCGTCCTACCCCTGGCAGCTTTACCAGTTCATCCATGTCGCGGGGCACCTCGCCGCCGTACTTTTCTACCAGCGCCTTGCAGCACGACTTGATGGCCTTGGCCTTGTTGCGGAAAAAGCCGGTGCTCTGAATTTCCCGCTCCAGCGTCGATAGCCGCGCGCGGGCGTAGTCCTCTGCCGTGCGATATTTCTTGAACAGCTTCTCGGTTACCTGGTTGACCCGCTCGTCCGTACACTGAGCAGAAAGGATCGTGGCCACGAGCAATTCTAAAGGCGTGCTGAACCGCAGCGCCGTGCGGGCGTCAGGATATTCTTTTCTCAACGCCTCGAGAATTTTTTTTACGCGACGTTTCGCTTCAGCGGTTGCGGGCATTCCCGGCTCTCGTTGTCCGAAGGAAATCGACGTTTTGGTTTCATGCAACAAAGAGCAGCAAGCACTGCCAGGTAACCGCTCGCCACACGATAACGTCTCTGCATTGCCGCGATGATGTTGCCAAAGAGCTCTGAGTCAAATAAAAGCGTGGCAGAAAGCGGGCAGCCGTAAGCCAAAATGCAACCTGAGCGTCAGAGCCGTTTGACGATTCTCAACCGAATCGAAAAGCCTGTCAAGCTGCCGCAAAAAGGGGGTAGCTACAGGTTGGCATCACAGATCGGCATCTCTGTTCTCGCAACGGGATCTTGCTGCGCATTGCAACGTGTTGTTGTGCGTGTTGTGCGACGCAGCCGCTCAGGCTTCACCAATCGCTACACATGGCGATAGCAGCAATTTGGCACTACGGCCCAACGAACCAGACCGAAGCAGAACCCGACGGGCAGAAACTGTTGCGTCACGCCTGCGCCGGCTGCTAAAATCAGCATTGGTGGATTTGTCAGTCCACAATGCCCTCCACCGTTGGTGATGTGTGTTGAAAACACGCCTACTGCTGGCGCGCCGGGTTGCACTGCATCCCAACTCGAATTTCGCTGAAAAAATCACGTTTCCATTCGCCCGTAGTGGGCAGTGTGTCGGAAAAATCACTGCCTTTGGCACCACAGAAGATGCCTGCCCTGTGCGATGGGAAACGCCTGCCTGAACAAAAAGAGACCTTCCTACAGCGTTCCGTCCTTCATCCGTGCGTTGGGTCAGCACGCACCGGGTTACCGAGCTGTTCGTCCCGATCGACCCGCTGCACGCAGGTCCTTGAGAGCATGCCGCTGTTCGGTGCCCGTCAGGCGACGGGAAAAACCGCTTTCATAAAAAAGGGATCCGTGGGCTATGCGACTGCGATTGCTGCGAACCGCCGTGGTAGCTAAT
>WGDQ01000926.1 GCA_015493185.1 Planctomycetaceae bacterium | reverse complement strand
GGTGGGTTGGCCATTATGGACGCGGGCGAGAACTGGGGCGATAGCGAGTTTGGCGGGGGATGGTTCCAAACGGCCATGCACGAAATCGGCCATTTGCTGGGGCTCGGCCACAGCTACGATCTGCCGCCGCTGACGATTCAAGGCGACGATGCGAGCCAGTTGGTCGATGGAATCCTGCCCGAGCCCGTGTTTCCCGGCGACAACGACGTGCTGCACGGCCAGCTTTTGCACTTCAACGACAATATCGACATCGACCTTTACAGTTTCTCGGTGACATCGCCCGGAACGTTTACGGCCGAGATTGTTGCCGAACGGCTCGACGATTCGAGCCTGCTCGATAGCGTGCTGACGCTATACGACGAAGACTTCAACGTGATTGCCCGCAACGATGATTACTTCAGCGAAGACTCGTTTATCGAGCTGGAATTGGACACACCGGGCATTTACTACGTGGCTGTGACGAGCACGGGCCTGACGGGCCTGGATCCGAACATCGAAGACAGCGGCATCGGTGGCACAACTCAGGGAGAGTATGACCTGCGGCTCGGGTTCCGGCCCGAAGTGGCGGCCGCTGATAGTTTGCTCGACGCCGAAGGCACACCGATCGACGGCGACGGCGACGGCACGCCCGGCGGGGTGTTCAACTTCTGGTTCAATGTGGCCAGCCAGAGCGACACGCTTTATGTGGACAAAATGTCTACCGGCGCGGGCGGTACGCCGGGTTCGCTGGCCAATCCGTTCGACACGATTCAAGATGCCATCGCCGCCGCGCAGCCGGGCAGCGGCGTGTCGGTGATTCGCGTGGTGGGCAACGGCGGAACGGACAGCGACCTGACCACGTTGGACGACAACGTGGCCTACGAAATCGGTTACGACAGCAACGGCATGCCCCTGGTCGACGGCAGCACGCTTGACGTGCCGGCCGATGTGGCGCTGATGTTCGAGCCGGGCACGATCGTCAAGTTGCGGGCGGCCAACATCACGGCGGGCAGCCAGACGCAAGGGGTCGACCGGGGCGGCGCGGCGATTCAGGTGTTGGGCACGCCCGATGCGCAGGTCGTGTTTACGTCGTGGTTCGACGAGACGATCGGTCAGGATACAACGCCCGATAGCACGTCGCCATCGGCCGGCGATTGGGGCGGTCTGGTGTTCCGAAACGATATCGATCGTGCGGCCGGCACCGACCTGGAAAGCGAGGGCATTTTCCTCAACTTCGTGGCGCAGGCCGACATCCGATTTGGTGGCGGCGCGGTGGTGGTCAACTCGTTCAGTCAGGTGTTTACGCCGCTGTATATGAACGAGGCGCGACCGACGCTGATTTACAACCGCCTGAGCAATAACGCGTCGGCGGCCGTGTCGGCCGATCCGAACAGCTTTGAGGAGAGCCGCTTTGGCGACTCCACGTTTGCGGCCGACTATGTCCGCGTGGGACCGGCCATTTACGGCAACACGCTTGAAGACAACAGCATCAACGGCCTGCTCGTGCGAACGGCCACGCCGGTGATTTCCGGCGAACTGATTACCAACCGCGTGGCCGCCCGCTGGGACGACTACGACATCGTACACGTTCTTACCGAGAACCTGCTGATCGAGGGCACGCCGGGCGGACCGGCCATTGCGCCGGGGGCGACCACGGCAACGGCGCGGCTCGATGGTCGATTGGCTATCGACCCGGGCGTGGTGGTGAAGCTGGGCGGGACACGCATCGAGGCCGAGATCGGCTCGCAGTTCATCGCCGAGGGCCAACCGGGCCGCAATGTGGTGTTCACTTCGCTGTTCGACGACAGCTACGGCCGCGGCGGCACGTTCGACACGGGCAATGATCAGGGAGCCACATCGCCGGCGGCCGGCGACTGGGCGGGCCTGTTTTTCGGGCACTTGAGCCAGGCGAACCTGGACTATGCCGAGGTGGCTTACGCGGGTGGCGTGACCACGATCGAAGGTGGTTTCGCGCAGTTCAATCCGATCGAAATCATCCAGTCGGACGCGCGAATTACCAACACCATAGTACGCGACGCGGCCGACGGGCAGTCAGATGCTGTGGCGCAGGGGCTCGGCTTGAACCGGAACGGTCGCGGACCGAATTCGCCGGCGGCTATTTTCGTGCGGGGCGCGCAGCCGATTCTGGTCGACAACATCGTGCGCGACAATCTGGGCGCCGCGATCAACATCGACGTGAACTCGCTGAAGCACACGTTCCGCGCCGATACCGGGCGGGCAAGAGGGCCGATCAATCGGTATGAGCAATACGACGACAACCGCGGCCCGCTGGTGCGCGGCAACATTTTGGTCAACAACGAGTTGAACGGCTTGGGCGTGCGCGGCGGTGTGCTCACCACACAGTCGGTATGGGACGATGTGGACATCGTTCACGTGGTGGCGCAGCCCATCGAGGTGCAGAATCACCATACGTTCAGCGGGCTGCGGCTCGAAAGCTCGCCCACGGAAAGCCTGGTGGTGAAGCTCTTCGGCGACGATGCCGGTTTCACGGCGATGGGCACGCCGTTCGAGATCGACGATCGGATCGGCGGCACGGTTCAAATTGTGGGCTACCCCGACGCGCCGGTTGTGCTAACGGCGCTGAGCGACGATTCGGCCGGGGCCGGTATCGATCTGGCGGGTAATCTTCAAACCGATACCGACAACGTGGCGGGCGTGGCACTACCGGGAGCATGGGACAGCGTTCGCTTTGAAACGTTCAGCAACGATCGCAACGTCGAGATCGTCAACGAAAACGAGTTGCCGCGGACGGCGGGCGGCGATTTCAACGGCACGCCCACCGACGCTCAGTTTCTCGGCACGTTGGCTTCCGACATCAACAGCGGCGACGACAACCGTCGACTTGGCTTCGAGGTGAACGGGTTCATCAGCCTCGACGATCCGGGCGATGTGGACGTATATAGCTTCAACGCCGAGGCTGGAACCGATGTGTGGTTCGACTTGGACCTGACGGCCCCGGCGCTCGACTCGGTGATCGAACTGGTCGATGCCAACGGCGTGGTGTTGGCCCGTTCGGTGAATTCGATCGATGAGCTGAACGATCCGTCGCTGTTGGATGGCCTGCTGCCGGGCAACCTGGCCCGCGTGATGCGGCGCGACGTGTTCGGCGGCGAGGACTTCTACACGATCAATCCTCGCGATGCTGGGATGCGGGTGATTCTGCCCGGTCCGGCGGGCGTGACCAGCAAGTACTTTGTTCGCGTGCGGAGCAACAGCGGCGACTTGAACAACCTGCACGGCGGCGAAACGCGGGGCGCGTACAAGTTGCAGATTCGCCTGCGAGAAACCGATGAAGTGCCCGGTTCGGCCGTGCGCTATGCCGACATCCGCTATGCGACCAACGGTATCGAAATCGTCGGCGCTCCGTTGCACTCGCCTTTGATTGGCGAGGCCGGCCTGGCGACGCTGAATAACTCGTTCGCCACGGCTCAGGACTTGGGCAACCTGTTGGGTAGCGACCGAGGCACGATCAGCGTGGCGGGTGCGTTCACCTCCCCCGACGATGTGAATTGGTACAAGTTCACCCTCGATTTCGAGGGCATCCAGTCGATCGCGGGCTTCAACGATTTCGGGAAGACGTATTCCACGGTATTCGATATCGACTACGCCGATGGATCGGGCGGGCCGGATACCACGATTTCGGTATTCGATGAAAACGGCACTTTGATTCTCGTGGCGCAGGATTCGAACATCGCGGACGACCTGCCGCGACCCGAGCAAGGGTCTGACATGGCGAATCAGGCGGCCGGTTCGTTCGGCGTGCTCGACGCTTTTTTGGGAAGCGTGCAGTTGCCCGAGGGTGCGAGTCGAACCTATTACGTGGCTGTTTCGTCAACCGCCGTATTGCCACGGCAGTTGGATCAATTCTTTGTTGCTAATGCGGCCAATCCTTTAGTGCGACTGGAACCAATCACTGGCTATGGCCGGATTGCAGAAGATCACCTCGAGGTGGATGGCGTATCGACCGTCGATGCACCGGCGGCCGACCTGTTCAGCGGCCCTGATCCGGTGTCGCTGAACCTGCACGCGGTGCCGTTCCAATTGAAGGACGTGAATCTGTTCGTCAATACGGAGGAAGAGTTGTTTGCGGTTGATGCCTTTACGGGAACAGTTGAGAACGAGATTACGATCGAGGTTTTTCCGAACGTGCCGCCAGACAACGATATCTTCGGTTATCGCGATATCGTAATGCGGGATGACGGGCGTCTGTATGGGCTGACGATTGGCGCTGACGACGCCACCTCGGGCAATTACACCGAGA
>WGDQ01000925.1 GCA_015493185.1 Planctomycetaceae bacterium | reverse complement strand
CGCATGCGGCTGCAATTGTGCTTCGGACGTGCCCGGACATGCCGGACACAATTTGCGACCGGCCTCGCCCAACGGGGTCCACTTTGTTTGCCGCGGGTTGGTCATGCGGTTCGCCCACAGGTTGGCAGTTTCGTGGGCGTGATCCTGTTATGGGTGTCATCGGCCGCAGGGCCGGGCAAACATGGCCGCAAATGCGGTACCCGACTGGGGCCACGTCTGCGGTTTCCGGCTGTCTGAATTGTACGGGCGCATTTCGGATCGAGCGCGCGGCTGTCGGCCGCCGGGTGCAAAGCCGTAGCGGTGCCGCAGGGTGTGAAACCGGATGCGAAAGGGGCCATGCGAGACGCGCGATCGGCAGAATTTGTCTTTGCGGGGGTTCATTCATTTCTTCTGTCGGACGGAGACGTTGCGCTGCGGCTTCTCTTCGATGCGGCGGCCGGGCCATCGTGTGGTCGCCGGGCATTTTAAGGCTCGCCGGCTTTGAGGCGCCCGGTTTTGATGTGGCCGATTTTGGGGCGGCCTATTCTGAGGTGCCCTATTTTGGGGTGGCCGGCTTAGGGATCCCCGGGCGCGATCAGGGTATTGAGGGTATTGGCCGCCGGTTCGGACGCAGCGGCGGGAACCCCGATCGGACGCGAGGCTCGTTGAAGGTCGAAGAGCGGCCCGTCTTCGGGATCAGCGTTTCCGGGTTGGCGGTGTTTCGACGGCACATTGATGAACACAAGAAGTGTTTATCAATCGAGTTATGGCGCGGAAAGCGGCCACGCACGGCCGCTCGATCCGTCGGCAATGCCTTGACGGACGCCGAGGCGGCGGGGCACAATGATGCCTTGAAATTTGATGAATCAAAAATGAAATTCATGCAACCAAAAACACGACGGGGCGTGACGATGCGTCCGGCAGGAGCGACCCGGGGGGGTCGAGCCGCGTGGGGATGGATCGGCTGGTTGGTGATGCTGGTTGGCGGATGCGGCGCCCCGGCGGCCGACGATGGCGGGGCGACCTTTGAAGGCGGGTATCCGATCGACATTGTGGCGACCACCGGCATGGTGACGGACATTGTGCGGCAGGTCGCGGGCGAGCAGGGTCAGGTTGTGGGCCTGATGGGGTCGGGGGTCGACCCGCATCTCTACAAGCCGACGCGACGCGACATAAAGCTGCTGGCCGAGGCCGACATGGTGTTTTACAACGGCCTGATGCTCGAAGGCCGCATGGGCGACACGCTTACGAAGGTGGCCCGCGGTGGAAAACCGGTATATGCCGTTACGGAGCAGTTGCCCGAGACGTTTTTGCGTTCGCCGCCTGAGTTTCAAGGGCATTGGGATCCGCACGTTTGGATGGATGTGTCTGCGTGGAGCCGATGTGTGGAGGTGGTATCGGACGCGTTGGGACGATTCGATCCTGCGAATGCGGAAGCCTATCGATCGCGAGCGGCGGCCTATCGCAAGCAGCTCGAGGCGCTGGACGCGTACGTGCGGCGGGTGATTGCCTCGATACCCGAGCCGCAGCGAGTGCTTATCACGGCGCACGACGCCTTCGGCTACTTTTCTCGGGCGTACGATATTCCGGTGCGCTCAGTTCAAGGCATCAGCACCGAGAGCGAAGCGGGCATCGACGACATCAACCGGTTGGTGCAGTTTATTGTGCAGCGGCGAATTCGAGCGATTTTCGTCGAGTCGAGCGTGCCGCGAAAGAACATCGAGGCGGTGCTCGAAGGCGCGGCCGATCGAGGCTGGCAGGTTGAAATCGGCGGCGAACTGTATTCCGATGCGATGGGGCCCGAGGGCACCTATGAGGGAACGTATATCGGCATGATCGACCACAACGCCACGACGATCGCCCGGGCACTAGGGGGCGAGGCCCCGGCCGGCGGATTTCAAGGGAAATTGTCGGCCGCGGCGGCACAATGATGTTGCGGCACGCGTTGCGGTAGACTGTCTACTTCGCAGTGCCGATTGGATGCGGCCGGCCGCGACGCGTGGTTTGCAGGGTTGCACGCTCGCGAGCGAAATGTTTCGGACAAACATCCGCAGAAGAAATCCGAAAGCAACACAAGACACAGGAAGCTGAGAAGAGCACACAGGCCGAAGCGGTGCCGATGCGCTGTGCGCCGCCGGCGCGCAGCGATCAAGGCGCCGAAGCGTAAGGGAACAAGAGACGAGAAGGCCGGACCACATGCTGGCCGGCGCCGACCGACCGCAAGCAAGCGGGCAGCTCAAAACGAGGCGGGCGGCCGGTATGCCGAGACATCGAGAGCCGATCTCTGAAAATGCACGACACGGCCGAAAGCAGCAACGAAGGGTTCGACGCTTCGCAATATCCGCTGGTGGTGCGCGACCTGACCGTGGCCTATCAGCGCAAGCCGGTGCTGTGGGAGGTCGACTACACGGCCCCTCAGGGTAGCTTGATCGCCATTGTGGGCCCCAACGGAGCGGGCAAGAGCACGCTGCTCAAAGCGATTCTCGATCTGATTCCGCGACTTTCGGGCGAGGTGTTGATTTTCGGAAAACCGTATCGCAAACAGCGGGCCCGCGTGGGCTACGTGCCGCAGCGCGAGTCGGTCGATTGGGATTTTCCGGTCAGCGCGCTCGATGTGGTGGCGATGGGGCTGTATCGCCAAATCGGCTGGTGCCGGCCGGTTACGCGGCGATATCGGGCCCAAGCCCTAGAAGCCCTGCGGCATGTGGGACTGGCCGAACTGGCACAGCGACAGATTAGTCAGCTTTCGGGGGGGCAGCAGCAGCGGGTGTTTTTGGCGCGGGCGCTGGTGCAGAACGCCGACTTGTATTTGATGGACGAGCCGTTCGCCTCGGTCGACGCGGCGACCGAACAGGCGATTGTCGACGTGCTGCGCGAACTGCGGTCGCGGGGCAAAACGGCACTGGTGGTACACCACGATTTGGGCAGTGTGACCGACTATTTCGATCAGGTGGTGCTTTTGAACATGCGGGTGGTGGCCGCCGGGCCAACAAGCGAGGTGTTCACCCCGGAAAACATTCGCGCCACGTACGGCGGCAAGCTGGCGCTGTTGGACGAGGTAGGCGAAAGCATGCGGCTAGGTCGCGGGTGATCGGTACCATGCCAGCACGAGCCTTGAGGTTGCCCATCGACCGAACCGGGGGCCGAATTTCCAAGAAGAAAACCGTCGGCCCCGCGCGCTGCCACACGGCCGACGCGCGGTTCAGGCGGCAGACGCAATGCACCGACCGCACGAAACCGCGACTTCGGGTGCGGACGTTCGGGCGACTCGGCATCGGCACGGTGCTGGCGCTTGCGTGGCTGATGCCGGCGGTTCGCACGTCGGCCGTCGCCGCGGAAAGCGGAGCGACGCGCGCGTCGGCGCGGACGGTAGCCACCGTGGCGGCAGGCGAGCCGCTTGCTGGGGGGCAGGCCGAACGCGAGGCAACATCGATGGCCGCGCCGGAAGCGAGCGCGCAGAACGGCACGGCGGACACATCGGCATCGGCACGCGCAAAGCTGGTTCGCGTGTTGATGCTGCGCGACTACAACACGCGCGTGGTGCTGTTGGGAACGCTTTGTCTGGGCGTGACGGCCGGCGTGGTAGGCACGTTTACCTTGCTGCGCAAACGGGCCTTGGTGGGCGATGTGGTCAGCCATGCCGCACTGCCGGGTATTGCCGCGGCATTTCTGGCGATGGAGTGGCTGGCCCCCGGTAGCGGCAAGTCGCTGCCGGCACTGCTGGCCGGTGCGCTGGCCGCGGGGCTGCTGGCCATGGCGCTGGTGATTGGGCTGCACCGACTGGCACCGATCAAAGACGATGCGGCGCTGGCGATCGTGCTGAGCGTTTTTTTCGGATGCGGTGTGGCCCTGTTCACGGTGGTGCAAACCCTGCCCACCGGCAATCAGGCGGGCTTGCAGGGGTTTATTTTCGGTAAAACGGCCTCGATGGTCGCCGCCGATGTGATGCTCATCATGCAAGTGGCGCTGGTGGTGCTGGTGGTGTGCGGTTTGTTGTTCAAGGAGCTGGCAGTTCTCTGTTTCGACGAGGGCTTTGCCGCCGCGCAAGGGTGGCCCACCACGGGACTGGATGTGGTGCTGATGACGTTGGTTGCCGTGGTAACGGTGATCGGACTGCAAAGCGTGGGTTTGTTGCTGGTGGTGGCGCTGTTGATCATTCCACCGGCCGCTGCAAGGTTTTGGGCTGATCGGCTGGGCGCGATGACCCTGGTTGCGGCGCTGTTGGGTGGTGCCAGCACCGTGGGAGGGGCCACGCTGAGCGCCGTGTTTCCACGATTGGCCGCCGGTGCGGTGATTGTGTTGACGGCCACCTGCTTTTTTCTGATCAGCCTTTTCGCGAGCCCGCGCCGGGGACTGGTGCGTCGGGCCGTGCAACGGGCACGGCTGGCGGCCGAAATCGACCGTCAGCACTTGTTGCGGGCCTTGTACGAGTGCGTGGAATCGGAGCGAACGGCCGCGAGTGGCACCGCCGCGGACAAAGCGCCCGAGGCACGCGTGTCGGTCGAGCAGTTGTTGGCCAAGCGGACGTGGAAGACGCGGCATTTAATGCGGCTGCTTCGCCGGGCCGAACGGCGCGGTCTGCTTGTTTTTGAAAATGCGCGGCACGTGCGGCTCACCGAAACAGGCTGGCAAGCCGCGCGCCGCGTGGCCCGCAACCATCGGTTGTGGGAGCTGTATCTGATCCAACATGCGGCCATGGCCACGGCCCGAGTGGACCGCTATGCCGACCTGATTGAGCACGTGCTGGAGCCGGAGATTCTGGCCGAGCTGGAAAAACAGCTCGCAACACACTATCCCGACTTGCAACGCGTGCCACCCAGCCCGCATGCGTTGGACATGGCAAACGCAAACGATCCCCTGGCCGACAACCGGGCCAAGAGCGACACCGGCCAGCGGCCACGCAACACTTGATCGCGCTGCGACCGATGCGACCACGAACCGACGAAACCGCCACTCGGACCACAACCGGGTCACAATCGGACCACAACCGGACCACAACCGGCCATAATCGGAGCAAAACCGGATCGCAACCGGGCCACACCCGGACCGCATGACGATCGCAACTTGATCGCAACCGAACGGCAACATGGTGTAGTGCGAGTGAACGACGCTAGAACGCTGCTTGACCGCCCTGTGAACGATATCTGAATCTGAGCGGTGGTCGAGAGAAAAAAAGGCGAAAAGACGATGCCTCAGTGGCTCGAACCTTTGCAAGCATGGTCGTCGATCGACACGTGGATTGTGGTCACTGCCGCGCTGTGCGCGATGGCCTGCGCGCTGCCGGGGGCATTTCTGCTGTTGCGGCGTCAGAGCATGATGGGCGACGCCCTCTCGCACTCGGTGCTGCTGGGCATTGCGCTGGCTTTTCTCGTGGCCTACGGCCTGAAGTCGCGAGGAGTGGTCGACGAAGCGACGTATCGGGCCACGTGGCACACGGCCATGTTTGCCGGGGCGGTGCTCATCGGCGTGGCCACGGCCGTGCTGACCGAAATGGTGCGCCGCTCGGGCGAGATGGAATCGAGCGCGGCGTTGGGCGTGACGTACACCTCGCTGTTCGCGCTGGGGCTGTTGCTGATTCGGCTTGTCGCCGACAAGGTGGATCTCGACCCGGGTTGCGTGATCTATGGCAACATCGAGGCCGTGGCGCTCGATCGTCTGGGGGCGTGGGTGTGGCATCTTCCGCGCGGTGCGGCGGTCAATGGTGGCGTGCTGCTGGCGAATCTTGTGCTGGTCACACTGTTTTTCAAAGAGCTGCGAATCAGCACGTTCGACCCCGAGCTAAGCACTTCGCTGGGCATTCGCGCCGATGTGATGCACTATGGCCTGATGGCCGTGACGGCCGTGACGGTGGTGGCCGCCTTTGAAAGCGTGGGCAGTATTCTGGTGATCGCCATGCTGATTGTGCCACCGGCCACGGCCTATCTGCTAACAAGGCGATTGGGCCAAATGATCGCCGTGAGTCTGGTTGTGGCGGCGGCCACAGCCGTGGTGGGCCATGTGTCGGCCATTACGTTGCCCGGCGCGATGTTTGGCGCGCTGGGTTTCTCATCAGTTGCCGACGCCAGCACCTCGGGCATGATGGCCGTGACCGGCGGCGTGTTGTTTTCGTTGGCCCTTGTTGCCAGCCCACACCAGGGCCTTGTGGCACGGGCCATTCGCCGGCTGGCGTGGAACGTGCGCGTGGCCCGCGAAGATGTGCTGGGGTTGTTGTACCGGTTGGAAGAAATGCGGGTGCCCGCCGCGCCGCAGGAAGTTTATCGCCTGCTGCGCGAAGGACACGCCGTGGCCGGCTGGCTGCTGAAGTGGGCCCTTTGGCAACTGCGGCGAGAGCGGATGATCGAGGCCGAGGCCGAGCAGCGACTGCGTCTCACCGAGCGAGGCCGAGCGGCGGCGCAAAACGTGGTTCGTTCGCACCGGCTTTGGGAAACGTTTTTGCAGCGATATTTCGGTGCCTCGGACGAGCGACAGCACGTTTCGGCCCACGTGACCGAGCACTTCATCGACCGGCGGTTGCGCGAGGAGCTGGCCGCCGAGCTGAACCGCCCGGAAACCGACCCTCAAGGCCGCACCATCCCGCCGCCCCCCGCCAAGCCCGGCAGCCAAGGCTAGCAACCACTTCTTCGAAAGATACTGCGAATAAATGGGTTGCGCAGTTCGAGGGGCGTGACCCCACAGATTACTTGCGCGCGAAATTATACTTTTGATTAATCAAAAGTTCGTTTTTGTCGATAGCCTGTTTGTAGCCGATCCGGCTCACACGTTTTCGCGCATCTTTTCAGCAAAAGAGGCCCGTTTTCCATGCGGCACCGATGGAGCAAGCGTTCCGGAGGCTGGTGGCTTCGGCTGGTGTGGCCACAGATCGTTTTCGCGGCTGGCTCCGCGACACTGGCAAGTGAAGTGGGCCAGCTTGGAGAGCAATCGGCACGGCCCGGGGTGGAACAGATGTCGGCCAAGGGCTGCCGGTTCGAGGGCGACATTGCCGATGCCGACGGCCTCTGCCCGGCGGATGACTGCCCTGCGGATGGGAACGGCAACTGCTGCCAGCGCCACCGTGGCCGTCGCTTGTGCAACCGCCACAGTTTTTTGTGCGGCTTTGGCGAGGCAATCGGTACGCACCGAGACACGACGCGGTGTTTCGGT
>WGDQ01000924.1 GCA_015493185.1 Planctomycetaceae bacterium | reverse complement strand
GGCGCGGACAACGCGAAACCACGCTGCCGATCTTCAGTCGACACCGGCCTCGCAGCCAAACACCTACTCGCCGCCGAACAAGGGTTTGAGAAAATCAAACAATCCGCCACCGGACTTCTTTTTTGAATCGCCGTGCGCCGGTTTTCGCTCGACGTCGGACCGTCGCTGACGACGATCGGACGCGCTGCGCATGTTTTGCAGCCGCGGCGGCTTCAGGCGTCGTGGTTCGCGGAGTTCAGCATTCTCCGGGCCCGCTTCCGCATCGGTTTTGTTCTCGTCCGCGGTGGCTGGCAATCGTACAACGGCCTGTCGCGTGCTACCACCGGGTGCGTTGGCCAGCGCTTTGCTGTCGCGTTGCTCGATCGGCTCGGGAAATGTCATTTCTGCCGTTACGGCCACGGGCGCGTTGCGCATTCCGCTGCGTCGATCGCTGCCAATCAACGGCAAATCGAGGCTGCTGCCGGCGAACTGCGTGCGATCGTAGATCGTGCCCTGTTGGAACGGACCGGCGCCGAAGACCCACGTATCTTCGGCCGTACTCCGCACGGGCTTGACGCCCGACTGCCAAACCGGCCGTCCGGTGATGCGGTTGTATGCAAACACTGCGACTTTGGCCACGGCAAGCTGCTCGGTTTCTTTAACCAAGGGAATTTCTGGAATGCTCGACGGCGCTCCAGGAATGGCCACGAATGAGGGAACCGTGACCGAAGGCACCCCAAAGAGCAGATCGTGGCGGTCGGTGCCCACCGCGCCGGCCCGGGCCTCGACCACATAGGTGGCGTCTTCGCGTTTTTCCTTCAGAATGGCACCGCTGGCCAACAAGTGCTGCCGCAACGTGCTCACGATGTAGTTTTGATCGACGACCCCCTTCAAATACTGATCGTCGAAAAAGACGTCTTTGCCGGCCAGCGTACGAAAATCGAGCTGCGTGACCGCCCGGTCGATGGCGTCGGAAAGCAGCATTTGTTCCGTAGCGGTGCGCGGCGTATCGCTCCAGCGTGTTGTGCCGCAGCCACCAACAATCAAGAAAACAATCGCCGCTGCGTATCGCCAGTTCATGCCGCGCATCGGCGACCGCCCTCGGCGCGCAACAATGCAACGCTCGCCGGCAGAACATTTTCCGGCGGCGCTATAATCCAGATGGCCAGAGGAAAAAAGAGACCGCGAAACGCCGTGGTTCATGGGGTAGGCATCACTGGCCCACGGATGCGGCTGGCGCTTCCGTGGATAACAGGAGAGCGATTCAGGTGGGCCGCGATTATATAGCAACGCCCCCCGCAAGAAGAACGCATGTTTTGCCTCGCCAATTCGCCCGGTTTGCCCACCCTGCGCCGCATGCAGAGTTTCTTGCCCCACAGCGCGGCCTCAAGGCCCCACATCACTTTAGGGCGACATCGCGCAAAGACCCTACGCGCAACTTTCCCACACACCGCACACACTGGTCGGTATCGGCCATGCGGCCACCTGGTGCTGATGCCATACAGCATGTTGCCCGGAACCGGCGGTGAGCGATTCCCAAGCCGGATGAGCAGTTCCCAACCCGCACGGCAACGCCACGCGCTCACATCGTGCGGTGAACGATCATGGCGCGTCGCACGCGACACCGCCGTGTGATAAGGCGAATGTTTTTGAATCGCGCCACCGAGCCGGTTACGATCAGCAGTTCGACCGAATCGCGAGAGCCTGAACCCTCTCGGATAGGCCCCCACAATCGACGATTCACGTCGCGCTGGCGTAAGACCCCGCATTTTTTTCAGGAGCCAACGTGCCTGACTCGCACCAACAACCACAGGACCAACGCTCGCTGCGTTGGTACGACGGCATTTCACGCTTTCAGTGGACCGTGCTCGTCATTGCCTCGCTCGGCTGGATCTTCGACGTGTTCGAAGGTCAAATTTTCGTGGCCAGCATGAACGAGGCCATGCCCGACCTGCTGCCCGAGCAGGCCAGCTTTGGCGACGTGGCCTACTACAACCAGGTAACCTTCGCCGCGTTTCTGGTCGGCGGTGCGGTGGGGGGCGTCTTGTTCGGCTGGCTGAGCGATCGCATCGGCCGCGTGCGGACGATGAGCTACACGATCCTCATGTATTCGTTGTTCACTTGTGTTTCGGCCTTCTCAACCCAGTGGTGGCACATGGCCGCCTTCCGCTTTCTGGTAGCCATGGGCGTGGGGGGCGAGTGGGCCGTTGCCAGCTCGATGGTGGCCGAGGTTTTCCCTGCCCGAGCCCGAGCATGGTCGGGCGCCATTTTTCACGCTTCCAGCGTTTTCGGCACGCTGCTGGCCATCGTCGCCGGCACGCTGATCGTCGGCAATCCGCACATCGGCTGGCGATGGGGATTTGTGCTGGGAACACTGCCCGCGCTGCTGATTCTTTGGATCCGCCTGAGCCTGAAGGAGCCGGAAAGCTGGAAAAAGGCCCGGGCCAACCCCGCCATTCCGCGCGCTAGCCTGAGCCAGTTGTTCCGCGGACGCTGGGGGCGGCACGCGCTGATCGGCGTGGGTCTGGCCGCCGTGGGCCTGGCCACATTTTGGGGCGTGCACGTTTTCGGCCGCGACGTGCTCCGCGGCGCCAAGGTGCGCGAGCTGACCGGCACGATCGAGTCGCAAATGAGCCAGTCGCAACGCCAGGCGCTGCTCGACGCCCACCTGCCGACGATCAAACGTTGGGAAATGCTCGGCATGCTGCTGGTTACCACCGGCGGCGGCATTGGGCTGGTGACCTTCGGCCCCATTTGCGAGCGACTGGGACGTCGCGGTGCGTTCCTCTTGTTTCACATTGGCGGGCTCATCAGTGCGCTGGTGCTGTTTCTTGGCCTCTCGGGCGCCGATCCTCCGCTCATCATGGCCTGGCTGCCGCTGTTCGGCTTTCTCACGCTCGGCATGCACGCCGGCTACGCGATCTACTTTCCGGAGCTTTTTCCCACGCGACTTCGGGGCACCGGGGCGGGCTTTTGCTTCAACGTGGGCCGCATACTCGCGGCCCCCATTCTGATTCTCAGCGGCTGGCTGCAAAGCCATTGGAACTGGTCGCTCGCGCAGGCGGCCAGCACGCTCAGCGCGATTTTTCTTGTCGGCGTGCTGCTCCTGCTGTTCGCGCCAGAAACCCGCGGCCTCGAGCTGCCCGAATAGCGCCCGCCTGCGACCGCACCATATCACAATGCCCCCACGATTCCGCACCGCGGCACGCGATTCTCCGTGTCCCGGGCTCCCCCCAAAGGATGCCCCGGAGGGTCAGCGAAAAACCCAAAAAACTAGCAAAATAGTTGCTGTTCCGAAGGTCGACAAGTTATATTTCGTCTCAGCCGAGCCCACGCGAAAGTGGGAAAGTACCTTTCTCTTTTCTCTTTTTAAGCGGGCAATTCCAGGGCGACTCGTTTGCCCCCGGTTCTGTGGTAAACCTTCCAACGCTGC
>WGDQ01000923.1 GCA_015493185.1 Planctomycetaceae bacterium | reverse complement strand
GACACACGCTGTGTGAAAAGATCACGCGCAGCGGTATGCGCGGCAGGCGGCCGCAAGAGATCGGGGGTCGGTTCGCGTTGGGGATGAAAAAAGCCGCGTAGACATGAAAAAAGCCCCGTAGATCGGTACGGGGCTTTGGCGAGCCTGGTGTGCTAGCGAGGACGACGGGACTCGAACCCGCAACCACCGGATCGACAGTCCGGTACTCTAACCAATTGAGCTACGTCCCCGTATCTCGAAGGTGCGTTGGACAAGCCTTTGCCTGCGATGCGGCCTCGGAAGCGGGCCCTTGAGCCCGTCCCGCGGGCAGGGGCTCGTAGCGCCGTGTCGACGCTACTACTGCTCAATAAAAGGCTTGCGCCGCAGCGACTTCTCGATTCGCCGAGTAATTATACCGCGGCATGTGCGGCTCGCAAGGCCACCCGGCGAAACATCGCGTGGCGGCCCCCACGTCGGGCCTGCTTTGCCGCGGCTGCGGTGCCGCGATGCGGCTGATTCACACAGAAAATGCGGCGCGGCGTCCGAGCGTGCGGCCGCGCACTGTAGGGGCCCTTTTATCTATCGGGCAAAGCGGCTGTCAAACTTTCAGCCCATCGAGATACGTCCGGGCCCGATTGATCTCAGCGGTTACTTCGGCGGCGGTTTCCAGAATGGGAATGCCGCGGGGCACGGGATGCATGAAAATTTCGACGAAACCGGCGTAGCCGATCCGTTTCAGTGCGGCCAGCAATGGCGTGAAATCGAGGGGGCCCCGACCGGGCATTTGTAAAAGCTCCTGCTGTTTCGGCAGCTTTTTATGACAGCCCATGCCGTGCTGCCACGCGTAGAAGTGGCCCAGGCGGTCGCCAAGTTCGCGAATCAGATTGGCCAACGCCGAGGCGTCTTGCGGCAGGTGGTAGGGGGCCAATGCCACGGCGAGCGGGCGACCTCGACTGAAGTCGGCCAGCCAACGGATCGAATCGGGCGATTCGATCAGCGCGTTTCCATGATTTTCGATGCCGATTGTGATGCCGTGCTTTTCGGCCAGCCGGCATTGCGGTTCGAGCCGCCGGACGAAGTCGCGCACGGCCTCGCGCAGCGGCTCGCCCCGCAAGCCGCGTGGGCCGCTGCTTCCGACCACAATCAAGCGGGCACCATACTCGGACGCCACGGCCAGTTCGTCGTCGATACGGAAGGGCCCCAGATCGTAGCGTGTGAAAATGCCCACACGAACGTCGTGCTTTTCCAGCATGCGGCGAAATGCCTCGTGCCCCATGGCCTCGATCTGCTCGCGCTGATTGCCATGCACACGCGGCCAGATGTCGATGTGACGCGCCGCGATTTTACGAACCTCGGGCAAGATGTCGTTCAAAGGGAGCGTACCGTACATGCAACTGGCCAACACGTACGACCAACGTCTCGACTCTTCAGCCGACCAGGCGTGGGAGCTCGAGGCAACCGTCAGTGCCGCGCCCAGCATGCCCCGGCAGAAGTCGCGTCGATGCACCGCTCGCGCGGCTGTGTCACTTCGTGGCGGTTGGCGACGCTCAGAGAACTGTTGGCCATCGGCGGCTGGCTGCATATTGAGGCTCATACGATTGGCCTTTCTTTGCCTTGCTTTTTTCTGGTTTCGCTTTTGGGGCAAACTGGATTCTGCACATCCTTGTAGACGGCGAAGTTCGGAGAACCACCGAAGCTGGCGCTGCGTGTTCTTTTCGAACGTCGCCCCCTTTCGCTTCGAACGATAGAGCGCGTTAGCGAATGGCGCTCGAATCCGCGTTAACCGGGCGGCGGGGACCGATTTGTTCGAACGGTATGGACTGGAAACAGGAAGGCAACCGTTCGGCTTGCTGGGGCATGTGGAACTTGCCCTGTGCATCGATCACTTCAGGGGCCTCCGGTTGCACATGGTTGTTCTCGAGTTTCAGAAACGCTCGGGCCGCGGTCTCGATCTCGTCCCAACGACCGCCAAACACGACATTGCAACGGACGACGTTGCCCTTGGGCTTCATCGGTTCGTCGTCAAGAATGGCCGGCAACCTCGGGTAACGCTCGCGCCATAGGGCCGATTGGTATGGCATCCCCCGCAAACGCTTCAGCAGTGTTTCCTTCGACGACGCAGCCCAGCCGATGCCGCGCGCGTCGACGTGCAGTGCCGGCGAGCATTCGACGAAAAGGTTGTTTGCCACGACGTTGTCGCGTCCGCCGCCGATGAATGCCGCCCGCGTGACCTGATAAAACACATTGCCCTCGATGCGGGTGCCGCAGAACATGTCGTCGAGATACACGCCGACACAGCCGCGTTTCTCGAAGCCGGTGATATGGTGCAAAAAATTGTGCCGTATCACGATGCCCCGCATGGTCCAGTCGCGGCCGCCATAGATGGCCCCGGCATCGTTCGATTCTTCGCACACATGATGGATTTCGTTCAGTTCGATGCGATGGTCGTTGCCCCCCATGGCAATCGCCTCGTGAGGAGCGTGATGAATCAGGTTGTGCCGCGCGATATTTCCGACACCGCTTAGGCTGATGGCCGGTCGGTACGTACGGTGCCAAAGGGCATAGTGGTGAATGTGATTGTCTTCGGCCACATGGGCTGCCGGCTGAAGCGTCGGCCGATCGCCGCCGGCCAAGGAGATGCCACCCGCCCCTTGATGGTAAATGTCGCAACCGCTCACACGGTGTTTTTGTCCGCCTCGAACAATCACCGCCCAATCGCCAATGTTGCGCAGCGTGCAGTTGCGGATTTCAACAGACAGGCCATCGTGAATGCTGACGGCCGTGCCACGCGTTGCTTCCATGGCAAGGCCATCGACAACGATGTGCGATGCGCCGCGGAAGGCGAACAGTGCGTGCGCTGAGGAGACGATCACTTCGGCCGTCGATAGCTCGCTAGGAGGCCAAAAATAGAGCATGCCCGTTTGTCGATCCAAATACCATTCGCCGGGCGAGTCCAGTTCGGACAGGGCATTGAAGGCATAGTACCAGGCCCCCTCGCGATAACCGTAGTGATGGTATGGTGGTTTGAGCGTAATAGTGCGATGCTCGACATCGATGGAATCGACGGCCTGGCGCTGATCGGACCAATCCCAAAACCAGTAGCCGTGAACCCACAGGTTCTTTTCGCCCGCCCAACGGGCCGGTCGATCGCCCTTGTATACAAACTTGCCAACTCGATCGCCGCGCCGCCCATGCGATTTGAAAGGCTGCCCTCCGACCACTTTTTCGATATGGGTAAACCCCTGATTGGGCCAACGGGCGAGCGTCATAGGCTGGTCGTTGAAATAGAGATACACACCGCCTCCGGCTGGCGAGCCGAAATCTTCGACGCCGTGGTTTTTCAGGTTGATCTGCACCACGTGCCGTCGTGCCTCTTCGGGCAATCCCTGGAGCACACTCTGATCGGCAACCGGTTCGAACCCGCGGAGCACCGGACCGCCGATAAGACGCACCGTTTCGCCGCCATGCGCGCGATACACCACGGGGGCGTGCTCGGTGCCGGAGTCTTCTGCGGAAAGCTCCAGCGGGTGTTGGCGCCGATAGATGCCTTTTCGCAGCTCGACAAAGACAGACGTGGAGGGCGTGAGCTTTCCATCGCGACGCAGGCGGCGCACAGCATCGCGGGCTGCTTCGAGTGTTGCCAGCGGACCGTCGGTGCCTTGCGCGTTCGGTTCCGGCAGCGCGCCGCTCCAGCGGTCGTTGCCATCGGTGGCGACAAAAAGCCGCAGTGGCCGCCCCGCCGTGCCCTTCGCAGCCGCATGAGCACGCACGTCGGTGTTTGCACGGCCTTCTTGGGCACCTTGTGTGTCGTCCGCAGCGCTTGGGATGGCACGCAGGACGCACGCGAACATGCCGGCAAAAACCAGCCAATCAACTACGCGGCGGGAACGGCGCTGTTGCGCCACATGGCGACCGACGATCACCGATCGCTTTGCGCAAGGGCATATGATTCGGAACATGGGGTCGACTCCCCGATGATTGGGGCAGGCAGCGGCAGCCCCAGAAAACAAATGAAATGGCGTGGCGAAAACGAAATCACGCGGTGCAGGAGGGACAGACAATCGGAGGGAAAGACGAAACAAGGCGGGTAAACGGCGACCATCACCGCGCAAGCATCAGAGAAAAACGGCCGACCGCTGCATGCCGTTGCACGCATTCAGCGACGGGACAGCCGCGTCGTCTGCTGATTCCGTTATACTGTTACAGCAGTTGCCGCCAGCGCGAAGGCGTGATCCGACAGTTGCGAAAGTGTGACCCAACAGTTACGCCAGCAACTCAATTGAAAAAACGCTTCGGGGGCGAAAGGGAAGCAAGACGCACCCCGGTCCAGCAGTTCGCCCGCAGGCACGTCCGAGGGTACGCAGGGCCTTGGGTGGCGCAGAGCCACAGAGCCAGCGCGTTTCACCCAATCGCAGTCAGAATGACTTTTTCAACCGGTTGGCAACTGACGGTGCATGCATTGTTGTTTCTGCCAACGCCGACGGCAAGCTGCACAGCGCGATCTTGAAATCGAAGGCCGAACATGTCTCTAGATGCCTTTCATCCTATCACGCGGCGTTGGTTCGAGAGCCGTCTTGGTCAGCCAACCGAACCGCAGCGTCTTGGCTGGCCCGAAATTTTCGCGGGTCACGACACACTAATCGCCGCGCCAACCGGTTCGGGCAAAACCTTGGCCGCGTTCCTCGCTTCGCTCGATCGGTTGGTGCGGGAAGGACTCGACGGCACGCTGAGCGCTGCGGTGCGCGTGGTTTACGTTTCGCCTCTGAAGGCGCTGAGCAACGATATCGAACGCAACCTGAACGTCCCGCTGGCCGAGTTGCAACAAACCGCCGCTGCGATGGGACTCGATCTGCCCGATATTCGCACAGCTCTGCGGACCGGCGACACGCCCGCGAGCCAGCGGCAAGCAATGACGCGGCGGCCGCCACACATATTGGTAACCACGCCAGAATCGCTCTACCTGATACTCACGAGCCGCAACAGTCGAGAAATGCTGCGGCAGGTCGACACGGTGATTGTCGATGAAATTCATGCTCTGGCCCGTGATAAAAGGGGCAGCCATCTGGCACTGTCGCTCGAACGGCTGCAACACCTCAGCCAGCGGTCGTTGCAGCGGATCGGACTTTCGGCAACGCAACGCCCGATCGACGAGATTGCCGGATTTCTGGTGGGCGCTGCTCGCTCTACAGCAAGCGATTCCAACGGCGTGGAGCCGCGATGTCGAGTGATCGACGTGGGCAACCGACGCGAGTTGGACCTGGCGGTGTCGGTGCCGCCCAGCGAGCTGTCGGCCGTTTGCTCGCACGAGCAGTGGGACGAAATCTACGGCATGTTGGTCGAAATGATCGAGCAACATCGCAGCACGCTGGTGTTTGTCAACACGCGCCGCCTGGCGGAACGCGTGGCCCATCACTTGTCGGAACGGCTGGGCAGCGATGCCGTGGCCAGCCATCATGGCAGTCTCTCGCGCAATTTGCGATTGAATGCCGAAGCCCGACTCAAGGCCGGCGAGCTGAAGGCATTGGTGGCTACCGCGTCGCTCGAGTTGGGCATCGACATCGGCTATGTCGACCTGGTGTGCCAGATCGGATCTCCCCGCTCGATTGCCACCGCGCTTCAGCGTATTGGGCGTTCGGGGCATGCGCTCGGACAGGTACCCAAAGGTCGGCTGTTTCCTCTTTCGCGCGATGATTTGATCGAGTCGCTGGCGCTGGTTCGCGCCATACAGAGTGGCCAACTCGACGCCATCGAAATTCCGCCGGCGCCGTTGGATATTTTGGCGCAGCAGATCGTGGCGACCGTGGCGTGCCAACCGTGGGACGAAGACGCTCTGTACGAACTGGTCCGCCGAGCGTGGCCCTACCGGAATTTGAGGCGCGACGATTTCGACGCGATCGTAAACATGCTCAGCTATGGCGTGGTGCCGGGCACGCGACGCGGGGCATATCTGCATCGCGATGGCGTCAATCGTCGACTGCGGGCGCGTCGTAACGCCCGACTGACAGCCATCACGTGCGGCGGCGCGATTCCGGACAATGCCGACTTCCGCGTGGTGGCCGGCGACGAGCGTGTGTTTGTGGGCACGGTGAACGAAGACTTCGCCATCGAAAGCCTGGCCGGCGACGTGTTTTTGCTGGGCAATAGCTCGTGGCGCATTCGCTACGTGCGCGGAGGCGAAGTGGCCGTGGACGACGCGGAAGGCGCGCCGGCCACGATTCCTTTTTGGTTCGGCGAAGCCCCGGGCCGCACGATCGAGCTTTCGACCGAAGTGTCCGATCTTCGCGAGGAGATTGCCGAACAACTGGTTGCCCACAGCCGCGCGGACAATGTCAACAATGCGCCGCACCGCAACGGAACGGAACACGCGCGAGACGATCACCCGATCGGTCGTGCGGCAAATGCGGCAAACACCGGCGTCGACCCATGCAAGGGGCCAACCACCGCCCTGACCGATCCGCCAACCGCGCAGGAGGCCGACGTGGCAAGCGCTGCGCCGACGGGCAGCGCGACCGACGCGGCAGCCGAGCCGCTGACCGACGCGGCGATTAATGCGACAGCCGGCTGGTTGGCTGCGCAGTGCGGTTGCTCGCCGTGGGCCGCCATGCAGGCGGTTCGCTACGTTGCCGCGCAGCGCGAAGCGCTAGGGCTGGTGCCCACGCAGCGCGATATTGTATTCGAGCGTTTTTTCGACGAATCGGGCGGTATGCAGTTGGTCATTCACGCGCCGCTGGGGTCGCGCATCAATCGGGCCTGGGGGCTGGCGATGCGAAAGCGCTTTTGCCGCTCGTTCAATTTCGAGCTTCAAGCGGCGGCCGACGACAACGGCATCGTACTGTCGCTCGGCGCGCAGCACAGCTTTCCGCTGGAGCAGATGTTCGGCATGCTGCACAAAGGCAACGCCGAGCATCTGCTGAAGCAGGCTCTCTTGGCGGCCCCTATGTTCCAGATTCGCTGGCGTTGGAACATCACGCGTGCCTTGGCCATTCGCAGGCAGGAGGCCGGCAAACGCGTGGCACCGCAACTGCAACGGATGCGCAGCGACGATTTGCTTTCGGCCGTGTTTCCTGAAACCACTGCTTGCCTGGAGAACCACACGGGCGACATCGAGATTCCCGATCATCCGATCGTGGCGCAAACCATTTTCGACTGTTTGCACGAGGCGATGGACCTGAACCGCTGGCTCGCGCTGATCGACGACATCGGGCGGCAGCGCGTACGGCTGATCGCCCGCGACACGCGCGAACCTTCGCCCTTTTGCTACGGTATTTTGAACGCCAATCCGTACGCGTTTCTCGACGACGCGCCTTTGGAAGAGCGGCGCACGCGGGCCGTGGCCACGCGGCGACAACTCCCGCTGGACGAGCTGACCGATCTGGCTGCCTTCGACGCCGCGGCGATTGCTCAGGTGCGGCAAGAAGCCTGGCCATTGGTCCGAGATGCCGAAGAGCTGCACGACACGCTGCTGATGCTCGTCGTTCTTCCGGAAAATGAAGCCGACGCCTGGAGGCCGTGGTTTTCAAG
>WGDQ01000922.1 GCA_015493185.1 Planctomycetaceae bacterium | reverse complement strand
GAATGTAAGTTGGACTGCCGAGCGAGCGTTTTTCGCGCGCTCGTTCGGGTTCGCTCTGTGACCCGCGTGGCTCGCGTCATGCGCTCTTGCCCATTGGGATTTTGGTCATTGGTCATTCCTTAGGCGGCGCAAAACAATAAACTACCGAAATTGCTATTGTGCGTATTGCTTTTTTTTGAGATCGTCCGGGCATGCCGGACGCACAAGTAATCAAATGGATTCGTGACAAGTATGTCGCTATTGTCTCTGACTTGGATGAGCGGGGCAAGCGGAGATGGGCTGCTGCCGAAGCGCGATCGCTGGGCTGGGGTGGCATCGCGGCCGTTGCGATGGCCACGGGGATTTCCGATCGGACGATTCGCAATGGGATTCGTGAACTCGACGATCCGGACGCGATGTCGTCTGACCGGCAGCGCAGGCGTGGTGGAGGGCGTCGTTCTCGAGAACAGGAGCAGCCAGGTTTGATCGAAGCGTTGGAGGCACTCATCGAACCGGTTTCGCGAGGAGACCCGATGTTGCCATTGCGGTGGACTTGTAAGAGCACGCGTGTTCTCGCGGAGGAGTTGAAATCCCAGGGCTTCGTCGTCAGTTGCACGAAAGTCGGAGCACTGCTCAAAGCACGTGGCTACAGCCTGCAGTCCAACCGGAAAACAATCGAAGGGAAACGACATCCGGATCGCAACGCTCAGTTTGAACACATCGCGCGTCGTGTGAAAGCACGACAGCGACGCGGTGAACCAGCGATTTCGATCGATACGAAGAAGAAAGAACCGCTGGGAAATATGAAAAATCCGGGGAAGACGTACTGTCGGAAAGGCCAGCCCACCAAGGTGAAAGCCCACGATTTCCCGGATAAGGAACTGGGAAAGGCCGTCCCCTACGGCGTCTACGATCTGGCACACAATGAAGCGGGGGTGACGGTGGGAATCGGTCACGACACTGCAGAGTTTGCGGTCGCATCGATCCGTCGCTGGTGGGAACGGATGGGTCAGAAACGTTACGGTTCTCCAAGACGCCTGCTGATCACTGCGGACAGTGGCGGCAGCAACAATCCGCGGACCCGTTTGTGGCGGTTGGAACTTCAACGTTTCGCTGATGAGACAGGGATGATCATTGAAGTTTGCCACTATCCCCCCGGGACCAGCAAATGGAACAAGATTGAGCACCGGCTGTTTTGCCATATCACCCGCAACTGGAGAGGCGTTCCCTTGGAGACGCTGGAGATTGTTGTTAGCCTGATCGGTGCCACGACTACGAAACAGGGCTTGGAGGTTCACGCTTGGCTGGACCGCAAGAAGTACGAGAAAGGACGCAAGGTCGATGATGCCGAACTCACTCAGATCAAGATGATACGAAACAAGTTCCACGGCGATTGGAACTATGAAATACATCCACGAAACTAAATGACGGAATCCGGTAGGTTATTGTTTTGCGCCGCCTTAGTTGGACACAGCCACTTCGCGAGATCGTTTAACCGCAAGCCCAACGGGCTGCGCGTCTTATGGCGACAGACGACGCCTTGGGCCTATCGCCACAAGGCGCACGCCGACGGCGTTGCTCTGACGCGCACGCCGACGGCGTTGCGGTGAAACGAATGAGGAGGATGCGGCGCGTGAAAGTGGCGCCGTCCAGGTAGAATCGTTGCCAAAAGCGGCCCCGCCAGATGCGGTCCTCGCGTCGCCACATTCAGGCTCACCGGCGGAAACACGACAACAGCATCACTTTGCAGCCGCTCCGGCAGGATGGAACGCATCGTTGGTATCTCGTTCTCCGAACGCGGAATCATGAAAAGAATGTGTCACGGGACGGCGGCAAACCGCACCCTCACTCCAACCGTCGAAGCTTGTCGGCCGTTTTCTGCAAGGCCGCGGAAATGGACGGCTCGCCTTCTCCCTTGGGGACGTTGAACAATACGACCCAATTCAGCCCATCGGGACGACGATAAACCGCTCCGGTGGAACTCCGCAGGTTGCCCGCATGATAAATCGTTGGCCCTTGCGACCCGTAAGACACGAACCAGCCAAAACCGTAGAAGCTTCGTTTCGGCCTGCCGGCCTCGTCCAGGCCCAGTCGCCCGATCGGTCGTGCGAACATCGCTTCAATTGCTCGGG
>WGDQ01000921.1 GCA_015493185.1 Planctomycetaceae bacterium | reverse complement strand
TTCAGTGTTTATCCGCGGCCAAAGCGGCAGCGGCAAGGAGCTGGTAGCCCGTGCCCAGCACCGCAACAGCCCGCGTGCCGATCGACCGATGATGGCCGTCAACTGTGCCGCCATCCCGCAAGAATTGATGGAAAGCCAGCTTTTCGGGCACCGAGCCGGCTCGTTCACCGGCGCCGACCGCGATCATATCGGCTTTTTCCAGCAGGCTGATTTGGGCACGCTTTTCCTCGACGAAGTGGGCGAGCTTACCTTGGCCGGGCAGGCCAAGCTATTGCGTGTGCTTGAAACGCGGACGTTCCAGCCCGTGGGCAGCACCGAAGAGGTGCGCGTCGATGTGCGCGTGATCGCCGCCACGAACCAGGATTTGGCCGAGTTGGTGCGGGAAAAGCGATTTCGCGAAGATCTTTATTTCCGTCTCAGCGTTTTCGAACTTTATGTGCCCCCACTGCGCGAACGGGGCGACGACATCGGGCGGCTGATCGACCACTTTTTCGAGCATTTCCGCCGCCACCACGGCCGGCCCGATCTGCAACTTTTGCCCGAAGCCCGCCAGGCACTGCTCGCCTACAACTGGCCTGGCAACGTGCGACAACTGCGCAACGTGCTCGACAGCGCCGTATTGCTGGCCGGTGACGAAGGCATATTGCCCGAGGACTTGAGCCTGCGCGATACGAACAGCGAAGAGCTCGACACGCTGCGCCTCGATGTCTGGGAACGCAAGTTGATTCGCGAGGCGCTCCGACGCACCGGTGGCAACGTAGAACAGGCCGCCAGGCTGCTGGGGCTCGGACGCGCGACGCTTTACCGGCGCATCCAACAATACGATCTCGATCGTTGAGCCGCCGCCCATGCGGATCACTGCCGGGCGTGGCATGCACAGCAACGCGTGGCGGAAAAGTGGAGCGGTTGGTCATTCTTACGGGCCCATTCTCGCGGTTTCTGGCTTCCGGAGCGGGCTCACGGTAAGATTTTTCGTTATGTGATACCCCATGCATGCTGCGTGCCTTACGCGCACTCTGGTATCGCAGATGACGGTGTAGCGACAACGCCTACCGATTCCCAACCACACGCCCCCCTGCCCCCTCGGCCGCGGTCTTCCGGGCTCCTACCAATCGAGAGGCTGATTGATGAACGCGACCTTGCTCCGTGCTCGGCCAATGTTCTGCTTGCTGTCCGATGTTTGCCACTCGGGCATGCTACCAGCGATCAAAAACGCCTGTTTGCCCGTTGTTGTCGTTGTGCTGGCCTTATCGGTCGGACCGAGTGCGGTTGGCGAAAACCGAGCCGCCGGCCAATCGTGGCACCGCTTCCGTGGGCCGAACGGCACGGGCACGGTCGAGGCCGACACCGTGCCCGCGCAGTGGTCGAACGACGATTACAACTGGAAAACAGAACTGCCTGGTGTGGGTCATTCGTCGCCGGCCATTTGGAATCGCCGCGTGTTCGTCACTTCGGCGGTCGACGGAGGTCGCCAACGAATCGTGCTTTGCCTGAGCACGGTGGACGGTCGTATTCTGTGGTCGCGACGATTCCAGTCGACACCGCACAGAAAGCACGCTCGCAACAGTTTCGCCTCGCCATCGCCCGCGGTAGACGCCGAGCGCGTTTACGTATCGTGGTCGGCGCCTGAAGAACTAACGCTGATGGCGCTCTCGCACGATGGTCAGGTGGCTTGGCGCCGAAACCTGGGCCCTTACAAGAGCCAACATAGTTGTGGCACCTCGCCAATCCGCTTCGGCGACCTGGTGATTTTGGGTAACGATCAGGATGGCCAAAGCTCGCTGGTTGCCGTCGACGCTCGCACGGGCGAAGATCGTTGGCGCGTGCCGCGTCGCAGCGAGCGCGTCGCCTATTCGACGCCCGCAGTTTACGAAGCAGACGATGGGCCACAGCTCATCTTCAACAGCGGCGCGCACGGCATTTCTTCCATCGATCCTCAAACGGGCCGCACGCTCTGGGAGCTTGACGTGTTCGACAAGCGAACCGTAAGCTCGCCAGTGGTGGCTGGCGATTTGATCGTGGGCACCTGTGGCTCGGGCGGCGGGGGCAATTATCTGATCGCCCTGGAACCGGGCAGCCGCGATGCCGTGCGGCCCCCAAAGGTGCGCTACAAAATCAAGCGCAACGCACCCTACGTGCCCACGCCTCTAGCGTATGAGAATCGGCTATATCTTTGGGCCGACAATGGCGTCGTGAGTTGCCTGCGGCTGGACGATGGCAAGCTCGTATGGCGCAAACGGGTGGGCGGAACCTACTCCGGTTCGCCTATCTGCGTGGCGGGCCGGTTGTATGCCATCTCCGACGAAGGCGACGTGGTGGTTCTTGCCACAGGCGAGAAGTTTCAGCTTCTGGGCAAGAACTCCCTTGGCGAACCAAGCCGCAGCACGCCGGCCGTGGCCGACGGCACATTGTACCTGCGGACATACTCGCACCTGTTTTCGGTCGGCGGCAAACGGCCCGTTGCCCAACGTCCGGCACGAACGCCCTGAACCGATGCCTCACGATGCTTCTGATCCAACCGGGCACCGTGCCGAACTCAGGCATTCCGAACCGCAGGAGTTTTGGATCGATGTGGGAGGCACGTTCACCGATTGCTTTGCCCGCTGTGCCGATGGCACCTTGCTGCGCCACAAACTGCTGAGCTCAGGCGTGACCAAGGGAACCGTTGCCAAAGGTTCCACTCCACAGCGCATCATCGATGCGGGCCGTCGCGACGATCCGCCCGACTTCTGGCGAGGTTTTCGTCTTCGCTTGCTCGATGCCACAGGTCGACCACTGGCCGAGTCGGTGGTGCGCCACTTCGACCCTGAAACGGCTGCCCTCGACTTGGTTGCGCCGCTCACGGAAGCGCCCACGCCGGGGCAAACGTACGAGCTGGAATCGGACGAAGAAGCCCCCCTGATCGCGATTCGCTATTTGTTGGGCAAACGGCGCGACGAACCGCTGCCATCGCTATCGGTGCGGTTGGGAACCACGCGCGGCACCAATGCACTGCTCGAGCGCCGTGGTGCCCGCACGGCACTGGTCACAACACGGGGCTTTGGCGACGTGCTGCGAATCGGCAATCAGGACCGCCCCCATTTGTTTCGGCTCGACATCGAGAAACCGGCACCGCTTTACGAATGCGTACTCGAAATCGATGAACGCGTATTGGCTGATGGCAGCGTGTGCCAACGCCCCGATCCGCAACGCGTGGCCGAAAAGCTCAAAAGCCTGTACCAACGGGGCATCGAATCGCTGGCCATTTGCCTGCTGCACGCCACCGAACAACCGCAACACGAGCGGCTGATCGCCGAAATCGCCCGAGAGGTCGGCTTCGACGAAATCAGCATGAGCAGCGAAGTCGCTCCACTGGTAAAGATCGTGTCGCGTGGCGACACCACGGTGGTGGATGCTTACCTGAATCCGGTACTGCGTGCGTATGTCGATCGTTTGCGTCGGCGGTTGGGAGCGGGCGAGTTGCGCATTATGACCTCGGCCGGAGGGCTGGTTTCGGCCGAGCACTTCAAGGGCAAAGACAGCATCCTCTCAGGGCCAGCCGGCGGCGTGGTCGGTTTTTCGAAAGTCGCGCAGGCCGCGGGTTTCCAACGAGCCATCGGCTTCGATATGGGTGGCACCAGCACCGACGTTTCGCGTTTCGACGGCCGCTACGAGCTTGATTACGAAACGACCAAAGCGGGGGTGCGCATTGTGGCTCCGATGATGGCGATCGAAACCGTGGCCGCCGGCGGAGGCTCGGTGTGCCACTTCGACGGCATTCGGCTGGTTGTCGGACCGCAGAGTGCGGGCGCCGATCCTGGCCCCGCCTGCTACGGGCGCGGTGGACCGCTCGCCGTAACTGATCTGAATTTCTTTCTCGGCAAGATTGTGCCCGAGTGGTTCCCGTTTCCGCTCGATCGGCACGCAGTGGAAAGGCGTCTCGAACAGTTGCGGCAACAAATCGCCGAGGCCACTGGCCAGCGTTATTCGCCCATCGAACTCTGCGACGGGCTGCTTCGGGTGGCCAACTTCAATATGGTGAAGGCCATTCGCTCGATCTCGATCGCCAAAGGGGCCGATCCGCGCGACTACGTGTTGGTCGCCTTCGGCGGCGCTGCGGGGCAACACGCCTGCGCCGTGGCAACCGAATTGGGTATTTCCAAGGTTTTGCTGCATCCCGATGCGGGAATCCTCAGCGCACTGGGCATTGGGCTGGCCGACGTCACCCGCTACAAAGTGGCGGGCGTTTACCGCCCTTATCAGGCCGAACTGCTGCGGGATCTGCGGCGTTGGTTCGACGATCTGGCTGCACAGGCACGGCGAGAAGTGCGCGACGAAGGCGTGCCTGACGAGCGAATCGTGGTGCATCGCTCACTCGACCTTCGCTATCAAGGTGTCGACGCCTCGTTGAACGTTCCCGAACCCGAAGATGGCGACTATGCGACCGCATTTGTCGCGGCACACCGACGGCTGTACGGCTATGTGCACGAAGGCCGGCCTCTGGAAATCGTTGCCGCGCGCGTCGAAGCCGTTGGTCGCATGCCCGAACCGTTGTTGGCGCAGTTGCCAGAAGCTACGTCGGACGCCAAACCTCGACACACGGTCACCACCTGGTTCGATACCCAAGCCCATACAACGCCTGTATACGATCGAGAGCAGCTTCGGCCCGGCCATCGTATCGTGGGACCGGCGCTGGTGCACGAGCCGACTTCCACCACCGTTGTCGATCCGCACTGGCAAGCCGAGGTCTTGCCGCGGGGCGAACTTTTGCTGAGCCCGATTCGGCAGGCCGCCGACCGTCAGAAGCCGGTTCCGGTGCGCAAGGCGACTGCTGCGGTCACTTCCCGCCACAGCGAGGCACCCGATCCCGTGTCGCTGGAGATTTTCAACAACCAGTTTGCAGGCATTGCTGAGCAAATGGGCATCACGCTGCGCAATACGTCGAGCAGTGTGAACGTGAAACAGCGTCTCGATTTCAGTTGTGCGTTGTTCACGGCCGAAGGCGACCTGGTTGTTAATGCCCCTCACATCCCAGTGCACTTGGGCGCAATGAGCGAAACGGTAAAGCACGTGCTTCGCGACAACCCCGACATGCAACCCGGCGACGTGTTAGTGACCAACGACCCGTTTCGCGGTGGCTCGCACCTGCCCGATGTGACCGTGGTCACGCCGGTTCACGATCCCGCGGGCAGGCTTCTTTTTTTCACGGCCAGTCGGGCCCACCACGCGGAGATCGGCGGCTCGCAACCTGGCTCGATGCCCCCTTTTTCACGCACCCTGGCGGAAGAAGGCGTGCTGATCCGCAACTTCAAACTGATCGAGGGCGGCCGATCGCGGTTCGATGCCCTGCGGCAACTGTTGCTAACGGCCCCCTACCCCACGCGCAACGTGCATGACAACTTGGCCGACATCACGGCTCAAGTAGCCGCCAATCGCCTGGGTGCCGATGCGCTGCTGGCCATAATCGATCGCTATGGCTTGGAACTGGTGCAATCGTACATGCGGCACATTCAGCATGCCGCCGAACGAAAAATGCGCATGAGCCTGGCCCGCTTGCCCGACGGGCGTTACCAGCGCACCGATTATCTCGATGACGGGTCGGCAATTTCGGTCGCGATCGACATTGTCGGCGAGCAGGCCACGATCGACTTCACCGGCACCGCGGGCGTTCATCCCGGCAACCTCAACGCCAATCGGGCCATTGTGACGGCCGCAGTCATGTATTGCCTCCGTTGCCTGATCGACGAAGACATCCCTCTCAATCAAGGAGTGCTGGCACCCGTGCAGCTCGTGATTCCGCCGGGTCTGCTCAATCCACCGGAACGGCCACGGCCCGAAGAGTGTCCGGCAGTGGTGGGCGGCAATGTGGAAACGTCGCAACGTGTGGTCGACGTGCTGTTGGGAGCTTTGGGGCTTGCGGCCGCCAGCCAGGGCACGATGAACAATTTGCTCTTTGGCAACGCGACATTCGGTTACTACGAAACCATCTGTGGCGGCGCAGGAGCCACACCGCGCGCTGACGGTGCCGATGCAGTGCACACACACATGACCAATACCCGACTCACCGATCCCGAGGTGCTCGAACGTCGCTATCCGGTCCGGTTGCACGAGTTCACCATTCGTCGCGAATCGGGCGGGCGTGGCCGGCATCGTGGGGGATGCGGCGTGGTTCGCACATTGGAGTTTCTGCAACCGCTCGAAGTGTCGATTCTTTCGCAGCGTCGGGGCCCGTACCCGCCATTCGGTCTGGAGGGCGGAGAACCGGGCGCATTGGGTCGCAACATCCTCGTGCGCCGTAGCGGCCAGCAAGAGTTGCTGCCCGCGATTGCTCATTTCACCGCCGGGCGTGGCGATCGGCTCACGCTCGAAACTCCCGGAGGCGGCGGCTGGGGAAAGCCAAGGGCCTGAATGCAGCGGATAACCCGCAGCGGACAACCCGCGGCGTTACACGTCGTTCAGCCTGAGGTGGCGATTGGTACCACGTAAAGAACGATTGCCACGAAGTGTAGCAGGCTGCCAAGAATGACGAACAAGTGCCAGATGGTGTGAAAATAGGGTCGGGCATCAAGCACGTAGAAAATGGTGCCGATCGTGTAGGCCATTCCACCGGCAAACAGCCACAACAGCGCGCCGATGGGCAATGTTTCGATAATCGGCTTTGCCGCAACGATCCCGACCCAACCCATCGCCAGGTAAACCGTGAGCGACAGCGCCTCAGGATGCCGTGGCCAGGCCAGCTTCATCACCGTGCCCGCCACGGCCAGCCCCCAAACCAACACAAACAGGGTCCAGCCCCATGGCCCGCGAAGATTGACGAGCGTAAACGGCGTATACGTGCCGGCGATCAGCAAAAAGATGGCCACATGATCGAGCTTGCGGAGCAACTGTTTCAACCGCGGCCGACGCACGCCGTGGTAGAGCGTGGAAGCCAAATACACCGAAACGAGCGAAACGCCATAAACCGTGCAGCCAATAATGTGCCAGACGCTGCCGCGCAATACGGTAACAATCACAAGCCCGAACAGGGCGCCCAGGCTAAGCACCAGACCAAAACCGTGGCTGATGCTGTTGGCGATTTCCTCCTCGACGGCGGCCAGCGAAACGCGGCGTTCGGGTTGTACATCAGCGCTGGCCATCGTGACATTCCTCCGGGGGCAAAGACTTCGCAAGCAGCAACACCGCAATGTTCGTCGATCTTGGCTGACGTGGCGCCGGCGATCGAAACGAAGCAAACGCCGCGTTTATTGTAATCGGACGAACGACTACTTTGCTGGCGAAAAACGGAGGTTGATGTTTCGCAGCAACCATCGGTTTTTCGCGCAACTTTCGATGGCGCTGGCGGATGCGTAACCTCTAAATGGTTCGCTGCCGAATCTTCCGGTCGTGCCGATTGGCAAAGCCTCGCCGATCATGCAGCCTTGGCTCTCGTTGTTTCTTTACGATGGTAGCGCTACGTGCGTTCACACGCCTCACTGGCTGGTGGCCCCGACGGCTGGCTACCCAATGCACTGGCGCTTATGATTGCCGACATGCAACCAAGCAGCCCGGAAACCCGCAGACAGTTGGAACTGCTCGAGGCCGATGCACTGGTGTCGTATCAGTTGGACGCGTTGAATCGGCTGCTCGACGACGTTTTGCCCAGCAACGCGTTCTACGCCGAGAAGCTTTCTCGCATTCGGCG
>WGDQ01000920.1 GCA_015493185.1 Planctomycetaceae bacterium | reverse complement strand
GTTCGCGGGCGACCGCGATGCAGCCCTCCGTTACATTCATTGGGCAGTTCACTTCGATCCGATGAACCGCGCGGCGATCGACTTGCAAGCCGAAATCGAATCAGGTGGGCCGCCCGGCGACCACTCGCTCAGCGGGATTCCCGCCGAAAGTGTGCCCGTCGACGGACCATTCGAAGTGTTGGACGGTGAGGAGGTGGCTCCATGGCTTCTCGATGCATTGAAGTCAGAGGGCAGTCAAGCCGTTCCATTGCACCCTCGTGATCCGGGCATTCCAGGGCCACATCGCGATATCCGCCCCAAACCGAACACTGAGTGAATGTCCGGGCGTTGGGTGAAGCGCCGATTCTCAACCTGCGGACGTCGCCGCGGAGCTCGATAGACGAATCAAAAATCGGGAGAGACTGGGCGTTGTGTACTTTGCAGGCCAACACGGCGTTTTTTCCCAAGAATCGCCGCTTCTGGATGTTCGCGGCGCTGCTGCTCGTGTTTGCTCCCGGCTGCGCTTCAATGTCGTGGCCATTGCCAACGACCGACATTTCTCCTGAACGAAAAAGCCGCGACCAGGACGTTATCGCAGCATTCGAACGAAAAAGAGCGCGTGCGGAATATGAAGTGGCTGTGGCACGTCTTCGGGAAGGCAATGTCGAGGCAGCAGAGGAGCGACTTGTTCAACTGCTGCGCCATCAGCCGAACCATACGGACGGAGCTTTGCGACTGGTTGAGATCTACCTCTCCACGGATCGGCTCGCAGAGGCATTCGATCTTTTGCAAGCATTGGTGCAGCGCGAATCGGCAAACGCCGAAGTGCAGCACGCTATGGCATTGCTGCTCGAAACCAGCGGCCAATTGTCCGGCGCAACGGCCTATTATCGTCGCGCGGTTGAGCTGGCACCGGACAACGAGCTTTTCGCATTAGATTACGAAACCGCGCTTCGGCAACGTTCTCAGGAGGTTTCTTACGAGCCGCGCGAGATCCACGACAGGACGGCATTACCTGATGAAAACGCTGATGCGCCAGCGGCCGGGGATGGCTCGGACACTGCTCTTACTAACGAGATCCCGCCTGCGGCCGGCAGCGGGCCGGCAACAACCATTGGCTCGACATCCGAACTTCGTAAGGCGAGTTTCCGATCGCAGAGCGCGGAGGATGTGTCCCGCGATTCGCACATTGACGACAATGCGGCAGACTTAACAGGCACCGAGCGACGAGGAATGCTGCGCCACGCGTCCATGGTCTCAAGCGGTCTGACGTCGGCCGATGGCACTGTGGAGACGCCAAATGGCGGGCCTCTCGAACCTGAGGAAGCGATCGACGAATCGGTCTACATCACCGACGTGCCGAGAGATCCCTCGCTATCTGAACGTGAAGATTCGTTGCAATCGCCATCACCTCGAAAAATCGCATTTTCGGCACATGATGCGAGCGAACGTCAGCGGGAGGGTTCGACGAGCCCGCCTCGCGCGACGCTGCCTGCCATGCGCGAGAGCGATCCGCCGGCGAATGACCGACCGAGTAGGCAATCGCGACAAAGTTCGGCCCCTCGCTCGTCCATAACCACGTCAACAAGCCGTAAATCGGCCGACTGGGTCTTTCAAGCAAGGCATCTATTGCGGCGCGGTGCTCCGCAAGCGGCGCTGGCTCGCTGTCGTCGTGCGATGGCCGATAATCCGGATGATCCGCAAATTCCGATTCTCGCGGCGACGTTGTTGATTGAATACAACGAACCCGAGGCGGCTATTGTGCTGCTCGAGGAACCATTGCAACGATTCCCACGAAACGCCGTTCTACACCGAATTCTGGGGGTGGCTCACTATCGGGCCGGTTCTTACACCCAATCGGTGAGCGAACTTAGGCGATCTCTTTCTTTGGACAAGTCCAACGCCCTGTCCTACTTTTTATTGGGCTTGGCGCTCGATAAAGTCGGGCGACATCGCGATGCCGTCCAACATTATCGACACGCCGCCAGGCTGGATCCTTCGCTACCCATTGCACGCTGACGCCCGACTTGTGGGCATTTGGCGGTTTTTTCCCTGCGAAGCGACGGATCCGCTTGTCCTGCCCTCGCAACCGTCGGGCCGTTGTGGCCTTACGGGGTGATTGCCTTACGTCGGTGTCTGGTTCGAGGGCCATGCCTTGCGCATTGCCCTGTCGCCGGGCCTGATGTGTTGGCGCGCTGCGAGCAGCTCGTCCTGCTGCTCTTGCGGAAAAAGAAAGAGGCTTACGGTTCTTGTTCGATGGGCATCCAATTGCAGGCACGACATCTGAGATGAAACGACTGAGCGATAACTTCGCGATTGCCTGCATGGCGCTACTGCTCTCAGTAGCCGGCACCTTGGCGTGGCTGGCCGATCGATTGTTGGATTGGCGTAGCCCGGTGGTTGCCGGATTGCTATTCAGCACGTGTGGCATTGCGGCGTTGGCCGTGTGGCTTGTCCGACGCCGCAACGCGAAGCAGATGCTCACAGCGTGGCACTATCTCGACGCTGTTTGTCGTCTGGAGCCGCCGGCTCTGATTTCGTCGCGAGAGAACGCCCAGCTTCCGCTTGTTGCTGAGAGCCACCCGTGGCACGAACTGCTCGAACGAGTGCGCGATCGTCTCGTTACGTTTGCCGAGGCTCTGGAACGGGCCGAGCATGCACGGGCGGCCGTCGAAGTTCGGGCCCGTCGCAGTATTGCGCAATACGAGCGGATGGAACGCATCTTCAGCAGTTTGGGCGACCCCGTTTTAGCGATCGACCCCTACGGAGAGATCGTGCTAACCAATCGCAGTGCAGACGAACTGCTGGGCCTTCGTAGCGAGGGCGAATCGGACGAGAGCCTTTCTCCCGAGAACCGTGTGCTGCACCAACTGGTACGCTGCGAAAAACTGCTGGAGCTAATTGACGAAACGCGTCGCCGTAGGACCCTGTCGAATCGCATGGAAGAGGTAGAACTCGTCGGCGCTGATGGTCAACCACGGTGGTACAGCGTCACGGCGATGCCGTTTATCGAACAGTCCGATTCGCAGCAGCGGCGTCCGCAAGAACAAGCCCCCGGCGTGGTCGCCGTGCTGCGCGACATCAGTGGTCAAAAGGCTGCCCAAAAACGAAATGCCGAATTCGTTTCATCCGTCAGTCACGAGATGAAGACCCCGCTGGCCAGCATCAAGGCTTATGTCGAGCTGCTGGCCGATGGCGACGCTGAGGACGAAGCGACACGCGAAGAGTTTCTCGATGTGATTTCGACTCAGGCGAACCGCCTCCAGCGGCTCATCGACAACTTGCTTAATTTGGCCCGTATCGAAGCTGGCGTGGTCAAGGTTCACAAAGAGCAGCATTCGCTCAACGATTTGCTCGAAGAGGCGTTTCAGGTCATTCATCCGGCAGCGGAGCAAAAGGGAATCCGGCTGTCTTGCGACCTGAGCCCTTTGTATCTGGGCGTACACGTAGATCGCGACATGTTGCTTCAGGCGGCCATCAACCTGTTGTCCAACGCCGTGAAGTACACCCCAGAAGGCGGTCGGGTCGTGCTACGCAGCCGTCAAAGCGACGGTGAGGCGATGTTCGAAGTCGAGGACAGCGGCGTCGGGCTGAGCCCCGAAGATTGTGAACGCGTGTTTGAAAAGTTCTACCGCGTCAAGAAAGACAGTCAGATGGCGTCGGGTACCGGGCTGGGACTGCCACTGGTCAAACACATTATCGAGGAGATTCACAACGGGCGGCTAACCGTTCGTAGCACGCCCGGTGAGGGGAGTACGTTCAGCGTGTTCTTGCCGCTCATCGCTCAGCAACGTTAGCTGTCTGGTGTGGCGTTATTGGCCGCATTTGTATTGTCTGGTCAGTCGCCCGGTGGTCCAGACCGGGCAGCAGCGCGGCCACAAGTCGCAAGTCATCGTGCCATGTGGCGGTGGGCGACAAACACGCACGGCTGTGTCAAAAACGTCTGCTCACCGATGCGACTGGAAGAAACTCGAACGGTGAAGAGTCGAATAACTGGTTTGTTTTTGAGAAAGCGGAAGAAGGAAGAAAATGACGAAGCGGGTGCTATTGTGCGACGACGAGCCTCCCATTTTGCGGGCGGCTGAATTCAAGCTGAAACGAAGCGGCTTCGATGTCGTGTGCGCATGCGACGGGCAACAGGCGTGGGAGCTTATCCAGCAAACGCCACCTGACATATTGGTTACTGACTGTCAAATGCCACGCATGACCGGCAGTGAGCTCTGTCAACACGTTCGGCATGATGAGCGTACGCGCAACCTGCCGGTGATCATGCTCACGGCCAAGGGGTTCGAAATCACAGACCAGGTGCAGGCGGAACTCGGCATTAGCCGGCTGATGAGCAAGCCATTCAGTCCTCGCGAGTTGCTCGAAGCCGTGACCGAACTGCTGGCCGCGTCGGCACCGGCCAACCGAGAGGCGATTGCCGCTGAAGCAACACCATGAACCTGCCAACCGAGACATTCGGCGATGTGATTGTGGTCCATACGCCCGAGAATCTCGGGGTCGATCAGGCCGAGGAGCTCGTTGATTTCCTCACGTCGCTACCCCGACAAAACCTCGTGCTCGATATTGACCACACCGAAGAGATCGACAGCGCTGCACTCACAGCGTTGCTCGACTCGCAAGAGGCACTGCGCGCTTTAGGCGGCGACATCAAGCTTGCCACCACCAGCGCGACGAATCGCAAGATCATGGAAATCACGCGACTCGACCAGCAACTCGATGTCTTCGAAAGCGTGATCGATGCCGTCAGGAGCTTCCGCTAACACGGACGAAACGCAACGATGGCCTTGCTACCCGAACGCCGCCGCATTGGCGATCTGCTTGTTGATAAAGGCTACTTGACGGCCGACCAACTGGCCTACGCGCTCGAACGACAGCGTAGCGAAGGTCGCGGCAAGCTGCTGGGCGAGATTCTTGTGGAAGAATCGCTATGCAGCGAAGAGCAGATTGCGGAGTGCCTGGCCGCCGAATACGGGGTTCCCTTCGCGAAGCTGGAGCCGCGTCTCTGCGACCCCAAAGTCTTCGAAGTGCTCCCGCGGGAGTTCATTGAAGACAATCTCGTTTTGCCGCTCTTCGTCGTGCGCGACACCTTGTCGCTAGCCGTTGCAGAGCCATCGAATCTGTTTCTCATCGACGAGGTTCGCAACCTCACAAATTTGAATGTCGAGATCGTTGTTGCAACGGCGAAGGATATTCGGCGGATGGTGCAGACCGTCATGCCGAATTCCAAGGTGTTCGTCATTGACGACATCATCGAGAATGCCGACACGGCTGACGTCACGCTGATTGAAGAAGCCATCGACGACATCAGCGACGTGGAAGAAATTGCCGGTCAGTCGCCCGTCATTCGGCTGGTGAACTATGTGATTTTCAACGCTGTTAAAGAGGGAGCCAGCGATATCCACATCGAACCCGCCGAGCGGTGTGCGCGCGTGCGTTATCGAATCGACGGACGATTGCACAAGGCGCTCGAGATCCCTTTGCACCTGCTCAGCGCGGTAACAAGCCGAATTAAAATCATGGCGGGGCTCGACATCAGCGAACGACGGTTGCCGCAAGATGGTCGCGTTCATGTGTTGCTCGAGCGGCGGCCAATCGACTTGCGCGTGAGCACCTTTCCTATGAGCCGCGGAGAGAAAACGGTTCTCCGCGTACTCGACACGCGCAGCGTCTCGCTGAACCTGGAAGACCTGGGATTCGCCGAAGACATCCTGTCGCAATTGCAAGAAAACATCACGGCACCCAACGGCATCATCCTGGTTACAGGCCCCACGGGCTCCGGCAAATCGACCACGCTCTACGCGGCGTTGAATTCGATCAGCTCAATGGAAAACAACATCTGCACTGTTGAGGATCCGATCGAGTACCACCTGCCACTAATCAATCAGTTCCAAATTCAAGAACGCGTTGGGCTGACTTTTTCCAAAGCGCTGCGGACTTTGCTACGCCAAGATCCAGACGTGATTATGGTGGGCGAAATCCGCGACGAAGAAACCGCTCGCACGGCCATTCAAGCCGCGCTGACCGGCCATTTGGTTTTCAGCACGTTGCACACCAACGACTCGTGTGCCGCGGTCACCCGTTTGATCAATATGGGAATCGAACCCTATCTGCTGGGGGCAGCGCTGAACATGGTGCTGGCCCAACGCCTCGTACGGCGCATTTGTCCCAAGTGCCGCGAGCAGTACGATCCACCTCGCACGGTGCGCCGGGCGGTGGAGCGAATGGGATTCGAAATTGAAACATTTTACCGCGGTGTGGGATGTCGAGGCTGCCGCAATACCGGTTTCAGCGGCCGCATCGCAATTCACGAACTGTTGGTGCTCGACGACGAGTTGAGAGATCTTGTGGCCACCGGTCCTTCGTTGGGCGCCATTCGTGTTCTGGCACGTAGCAAGGGTATGGTCACGCTGCGTTACGACGGCTTTCGCAAAGTGCGCGAAGGTATCACCACGTTGGAGGAGGTGCTTCGAGCCAGCGACGATGTTCGTGATGCCGACGTGGCCGGCGCGGCCGCGCGTTCCAGCACGTTGCCTCGATGGGCCTCGGCTCTGCATCCGTCAGATGCCCCGACCGCGCACGATATGCCGCCCGTCTCGGCATCGGCACCGGTACCCGAAGGCTGATCTGGTCCGATAGCCGAGCCGTTGCCGGCATTGTCTGGCACACGATCGAAGCAGCGTCAATGTTTTTTGGAAAAGAGCACAAAACGCCCGGACCACTTGAGCGCACACGCAGCCGCTAGATTCGCATGATCGACGCGTGGGCTACGGCAGCAATTTGCTCGTCGCACGCAGCAGCGTGCCCATGGACCACAACCGAGGTATGGATCTTCCGTTGTACGCAGTGGCTTGAACCAAACGGAAACAGAACGGGACCGCGATCATGGCTTTTCAATATCGAGCCCGCGATATCAGCGGTCACATCATGCAGGGCATCCTCGACGCGGCTTCGCTCGACGACGCCACGCGACAACTGCGCCGCGACGGCCTGACCGTGCTTCACATCGACGAAGTCGACGAAGGCGAGCTGGGCATTTTTTCTCGACGTATCACGAAGAACGAAATCATCTACGTCACCAATCAATTGGCCATCATGATCGATACGGGCATTACGCTCTCGGTGGCGCTTCAGGCCATCATCGATCAAGAAGAGAATCCTTCGCTACGAACCGTTTTAAGGCAGATCAAAGACCGAGTGGAGGCGGGCGAAGATTTTTCCGAAGCGTTGGCGACCTACCCGAAGCTTTTCAACACCATTTATGTTTCGCTCGTCAAGGCGAGCGAGGCCACCGGCACGCTGGCCGAAATGCTGGACCGCATCGCCGGTTATCTGCGCAAAGAAGTCGAAGCACGCGGCAAAGTGCGCTCGGCGATGGCCTATCCGATGGTGATGGTCGTGATGGCGATCGGCGTGAGCATCTTTTTGCTTACGTACATTCTGCCGAAGTTTCAACCGCTCTTCGAGCGCAAAGGGGCTGCGCTGCCACTGCCCACAAAGATCATGCTGACCGTCTCCGATGCGATTACTGACTACTGGTTCGTTTGGCTGGCCTTGTTCGTGGCGATCATTGCAGGGTTTGTTGTCGGTCGACGTACGCAACGGGGCCGCGAGCTGCTCGACTGGGCCCGCATCAACTTGCCGGTCATTGGTCCGATGTACCGCAAAATCATCATCAGTCGCTCGCTTCGCACGCTAGGAGCCATGGTCGGTGGCGGTGTGTCGCTTCTCGATGCTCTCGACGTTTGCGCACGTGTAAGCGGCAATTGTTTCTACGAGCGCCTGTGGCGGCACGTAGCCGACCAGGTCACACAGGGTAAGCGAATTCGCGATGGTCTCGAGGGCAACCCGCTGTTTCCCCCCACGCTTGTGCAAATGATCGCCTCGGGCGAAGAGGCCGGCAAACTGCCCCGCGTGTTGGAACGCGTGGGTGACTACTACGACACGGAAGTCGAGAACGCTCTCAAAACGGCCACCAGCCTGATCGAACCGCTGTTGATCGCCGTCATGGGCGTTGTGGTTGGCGGCATCGGATTGGCACTGATGTTGCCAATCTTCCGGTTAAGTCAGCCAGGGCATTAGCGCCCACGGGCCAGCCGTTGGCTTCGTGTTCCTTTGCGAGGTTCATTAGGGCACAGTCGAGCAAGAGAAAAAAACGAGGCACACCGGAATCGATCCGCCTAGAGCGACTGCGCTGCAGCGAGCAGAGTAGTCGCGACGCGAATCGGATCTTGCGGCCATCGGCGGGACGGTGCCATGCTTGCCCCGATGTGTTGCCCCTGAAGTCGTGCAACGCATGGCACGAAGCCATACGGCCCGGGCTGCTAAGGCACACTGGACTTTTCTTTTTCATCAACGACCCATTGACGTGAAAAAATATGCATATACAATCACCTAAGAGGTGGACCGATGACGACTCCTAAGACGAAGCCGAGTATCGATACGATCGCGGCCGAATGCCTTGCCGTGCGGATGCGCATGCTGAATCGTGTGGTGACGAACATCTACGACGATGCTCTGCGCCCACTAGGACTGAAGGTCAGCCAAATGAACATCCTTGTCGCGACCGCGAAAATGGGAATGGCGCGTCCGGCTGAGGTTTGCCATCGGCTACACCTCGACGCCTCGACGCTGAGTCGCAACGTCGAGCGGATGAAAGCACGGGGTTGGCTGGAAGTTGTGCCCGACGAAGATGGCCGGGCCCAGCCGTTCCGCCTCACGGCTCAGGGACGCAAGCTATTGCAGAAGGCGGCGCCAGCCTGGCAAAAGGCACAGAGGAAGGCACGAGCGATCCTGGGCGATGAGATCGCCGAAGGGCTCAAAGATGCGATCGGGCGGTTGCCATCCGAGGGGCTCCCCGAATGATTTTTTGGACCAATAGTTGTATATACATGTAG
>WGDQ01000919.1 GCA_015493185.1 Planctomycetaceae bacterium | reverse complement strand
GGTATATTGTTTCCCGGCTTTTGTTGGCCCACGGCCGGCGTGCGTTTTTTTGGCGAGTGGCCTGATTGGCTAGGCGAGCAGGTTGGCCTGCCGAACAGCGGCGCGCGTTGTTGTTTTTTTTCGGCGAGGAGATTGGCCCCCGATGTCGCGCTGGACGGTTCGCAAACTTCGTCGTCGGTGGAAACCCTTCAAGCAAGAGATGCTCGCGGCGCATCCTGATCATCCGACGCCCGTGCGGCTTCATCGTGCCATGAGCTGGTTGGCCCGCGTCGAGCAGCTCGGCAGCGAGGCGGAGGTGCCGCCGTGCGAAGAAAACACCGATTTGGACGTTGTGCTCATTTGCGAGTGGATTGCGTTCAACAGCCTTTATGGACAATGGCAGAGCGAGCAGCGCGAACCGGCCGCCGACCGCGAGTCGTGGCGGCGTTTTCTGGACCGCATTTTAGCGCTCGATGCCGACGGACGGGTTGCCGACGTATTGCGCGAGCATCGGCGACTGGTCGAATCGCTGCTCGACGATGCGTATCTGAGCCGCTTTTTCTGGCAGGCTCCGTCGAAGAGCCGCGCGAAAAAATCGCGCAAGGCGAAGTTCGATGCGCGTGGCTGGTACGTGGAACAGCGGTGGTCGATGATACTCGACCGCACCATCGAACGGGTTTATTTGATGCGTTGCCAGTTGGTGCATGGTGCCGCCACGCACGGAAGCCGCCTGAATCGCACGGCCTTGCGTCGCTGCTGCGCGATGCTGTGGCACCTGCTGCCGGCGATTTTGCTGGTGATGATCGATCACGGCAGCGACGAAGATTGGGGCCCGCTCTGCTATCCGCCTTTGCGATCCAGATAAAAGCCGCACCGACCGATCGCAGCGCGAGCCGGCGGATGGCTCGTGCAGTAGGACGCGGTGCCGCAGGCGGGTGGAGCGGCCGGCGATTGGAGAGCAGATGTTTCGTTGTGTTGGATGGAGCGGCTGCGCGGTGCGTCGGCTGCGATGTGCGGGCTTGTGGTGTTGCCTTGTGGTGTTGCAAAGTGAACGGCTGGGCTTCTTGCAAGATGCGGCTGGCTGTGGCACAATGCGTCGTTTCATAACGTGTGATGTGAACAGCCGTTAAGGGCGATTGACGCCATGCAGATATGGCCTGCCATCGACTTGCTCGACGGAAAGTGCGTTCGCCTTGAACAGGGCGACTACGCCAGGCAAACCGTTTTTGGCGACGATCCGGCCGCCATGGCGCGCCGCTGGGTGGACGAAGGGGCCCAGTGCTTGCACCTGGTTGATTTGGATGCGGCCCGCGACGGAACGCTGGCGAACCTTGAAGCGGTGCAGGCGGTGGTTCGCGCGGTGCCGGTGCCTTGCCAGTTGGGAGGCGGAGTGCGCAGCCAAGAGACGATCGAACGCCTGCTCGAGCTGGGGCTAAAGCGGCTGGTCGTGGGCACGCGGGCTTTGAAGTCGCCCGATTGGTTTCGGGAAATGTGCCGACGTTTTCCGGGACGGCTGGTTTTGGGAATCGATGCCCGCGACGGGCACGTGGCGACCGACGGCTGGTTGGAAACGAGCCACGTCGAGGCCACGGCCGTGGCCGGCTGGTTTGAAAACGAACCGCTGGCGGCGATTGTTTATACCGATATCGCGCGAGACGGCATGCTGGCCGGGCCGAACATCGCGGCACTGGAGGCAATGTGCCGGTCGACGCCGCACGAAGTGGTGGCCTCGGGCGGCGTTGCAACGGTCGAGGACGTGCGACGACTGGCAACGACGCCCGCGGGCGGCTGCATTATTGGTCGGGCGCTGTACGAGGGCACGCTGACGCTGGGCGAAGCGCTCGCGGCGGCCGCGCCCGCTGGTTCGACGTGAAGCAGAGCAGAGATGGGAAAGGCGTGAAGCCGACGCATGCAGGAATGCCGGCACGAAACGCAGCAGCCGGTGACGACAATTTCTTAAATTCCTTTTTGACGCGACAACGGCTGAACGGAATGACGAGGGCGTAAAGAAGAAGCGCACATACGAGATTTCTTGATAACGACTGGTGAAGAGGAGCCACGAATGGCGCACGCAGTTGAGAAGATCCGCGACGTTGCTTTTTGCGGTCATGGTTCGAGCGGCAAGACGACGCTGGTGGACCTGCTGCTGAATAAGACCGGTGCGGTGAACCGCCAAGGCAGCGTGGACGAAGGAACCAGCATCTGCGACTTCGACGAAGAAGAAAAAGAACACAAGTACACGATCGAATCGACCATCGTGCACTTCGAGCACGGCGGCTTGCGGTTCAACGCCATCGACACGCCGGGTTATCCCGACTTCATCGGGCAAACAATCGGTGCGTTGTACGGAGTGGATACGGCGCTGATCGTGATCAATGCCCAATCGGGCATCGAGGTGAACACGCGGCGTACGTTCAGCGAGGCGGGCAAGGCGGGCGTGGGGCGAATGGTGGTGATCAACAAGATGGACGGCGACAACGTCGACTATGCGGCGGTGTTGTCGAGCATCAAGGAACTGTTTGGCAATGCCTGCGTGCCGCTGAACGTGCCGCTTGGTCAGGGGGCCGATTTCAAAGGGGTGGCCAGCACGCTGAAACCACCGGCCGAAGCGCCCGGCGCGGTGATCGACCCCAACGAAATTCACGAATCGTTGATCGAGTCGATCATTGAAGTGGACGAAGAAGTGACGGAACGCTACTTCGAGGGGCAACAGCCGACCGAAGAAGAGATCAGCCGGTTGATTTTGCAGGCCATCAGCGAAGGGTCGCTGATTCCCGTGGTGTGCTGCTCGGCCAAGACGGGCGTGGGCGTTGATGAGTTGCTCGATGTGATGAAGCTTTGCGCCCTGCCGCAAGATTGCGTGCCGCGCACGGCGACGGCTGAAGATGGCAGCGAGGTGCCGCTGAAGGCAGATCCCAATGGTCCTGTGGTGGCGCGGGTGTTCAAGACGCGGATCGACCCCTTTGTGCAAAAGCTGAGCTACATTCGCGTTTTCTCCGGCACCCTGAAGAAAGATCAGACGGTGCCGGCCACCGGGGCACGCAAGCCGGTGAAGTTGGGCCAACTGCTCGAGGTGCAAGCATCGGAGACGTCGCCGGTTGATTCGGCCGGGCCGGGCGATATTGTGGCGGTGGCCAAAATGGATGATCTGCACACCGGGGCAACGCTGGGCGAGTTGAAACTGCCGCCGATCCCCTTCCCCACGCCGATGGTTGGGTTGGCCGTTTCGCCCAAAAGCCGTGGCGACGAGGCGAAGCTTACCGGCGCGCTAGGCAAAATCGTGGAGGAAGACCCGACGTTCAAGCTCGACCACGATCAGCAGACCAAAGAGCTGGTGATGACCGGCATGAGCGAGCTGCACCTGAAGATTTTGCAGGAACGGCTCAAACGGCGCGACAAAGTGGAGGTGGAAACCAAAGAGCCGAAGATTCCGTATCGCGAAACGATTCAGGCCAAGGCCGAAGGAAGCTATCGGCACAAAAAGCAAACCGGCGGGCGGGGCCAATTTGGCGAAGTACACATTCGCATGATGCCGTTGCCCGAGGGAACGAACATCGAGGAGTTTTGCACCAAGGAACGGTTTCCGACGATGAAGGAGTATCACTACGACCCGGACATCAACTTCGTGTGGGTCGATTCGATCGTGGGCGGCACGATTCCGAGCAACTTTTTGCCGGCAGTGGAAAAGGGATTTCGCGAACGGATGAACCGCGGCGTGGTGGCCGGCTATCAGGTGCAGAACGTGGCCGTCGAGGTGCATTTCGGCAAGCACCACCCGGTGGACAGTTCCGAAGCGGCCTTCAAGACGGCCGGTTCGATGGCGTTTCGCGATGTGTTTTTGAAGGCCAAGCCGGCGCTGCTCGAGCCGATCGTGAAAATTCACGTGACCGTGCCGAGCGACAAGGTGGGCGACATCAACAGCGATTTGTCGGGTCGGCGAGGGCGTGTGCTGGGCATGGAAAGCGCCGGCGGCGATATGCAAACGATTACGGCCGAAGTGCCACTGGCCGAAGTGACCACATATGCCCGCAGCCTGTCGAGCATTACCGGCGGACAGGGCAGCTACACGATGGAGTTCAGCCACTACGACATCGTGCCCGGCAACGTGCAGAAGGAGATTGTCGAGAAGGCCCAACTCAAGGAAGACGAAGAAGACTGACCGCTACGGAGCGGAACAAGGCGATCCGAAGCGCCACGGTGCTTGATTCCGGCAGTGCGATTGCCGGAAGAAACGAAGCCTTCAGGACGCTTGAGCCAAGCCAAGCGTGTGCGGTGGTTCGAGAGACCGCGAAGCCGCGCGGTGGTTTGGAGGACACGGTGGCCGGTGCACCGTTGCTATCGGGTCGGCAGGACGCTGGCCGCGGAGGGAAGCTGGTCGAGGCCGGGCGGTGGGTTGGGTTCTCACCCTGTCGAGCGGTTGGCGGTGTGCCGGCGGGTGTGGTGGGGGCCTAAATCCGGTGTTTTCGCCGGAATTGCCACTTCCGCTAAATTCGGTTTGCCGGCCCGACCGAAGAGAATTTTGCAGGTACTATCCGGCACATGGTCCAACACGGAAGTTCGGCCCGCCGGATAGGGTCCCGCCCGGCATTTTGTCGCTTCCACGCCTCGGGGCCTTCGGAGCCGTGGAACCGGTGGCCCGAGCGCGCGGAAGTCCGTTTTTTGGCCCTTTGTGTTTTTTTCTAGGCCCAAACGCGGCTGACGCAGTGCGCGGGAGTGTGGGGTGGCACGGCGGCTTGATTCGGCCGCGTTAGAGGCTTACGATAAACGGCGCACAATAGGCCGTTTTTTTCATGGCGACTCGGTGACGCGGTACAGCGGACGCTTCGAATGGCCGCGGCGACGTGTTGATGGGGTTCCTTTTCGGTTATGGATTGGGGCCCCGACGCGCGAGTGGTTGAAGCGTTAAGTTGCGACCGGTCCGGCCGAGACGCGACGGTGACGACGGTGGACGCTGCACCGTCGGACGCCGTTGCCGTGTGACGATGCTTCTTTTTTTTCAACAACGAGCGGCAGCCTGCCTGCCCCCGTGCGGCGGGTTGGCAAAGGTGGCCGCGGCGGATGAACGAGCGACTGACCCGATGCCGAAACGAACGATGATGCCTGACGTGTGTGGGCTCGGCTGTGGGT
>WGDQ01000918.1 GCA_015493185.1 Planctomycetaceae bacterium | reverse complement strand
ATATACCAACGTCCGCCGCCTCGCACGACCCAACGCAAAAACCAGTTCGACATGATCCAATCCTCAATGGTTCGGCTATACCACCAGCATACCAACGCCACCACGATTACCGCGCCCGATCCACCGAGGCGCCGCGTTAAAAACCAACCTCCGCCGCCGATGACCGCCACGTGAACGACGATCTTCCAGGCGTAAACGGCCAGACCGTACACCAGAAAACCGGCACGTTGGGCCGGCACGAGCGCCTCGGGCGGCGTGGCCCCGACAAGCCAGGCACGCACCTGCGATTTGGCGCGGTCGTAAAGCTCCGGCAGCTCGAGCCAATAGCTCAGCGCGGCGTAGCCGTCGAGCGGCATCAGCACATTGAGCCGAATGAGCAACCGCACCACGCTCGGCACGATCAGCAGCAGCAGAAAAAGTTCCAGTGCCGACCCATTGGGCGCCATGGCCCAGGCCACAATCACAAGGCTGCCGATCAACAAGTGCATCCAAATGCCGAGTGTCAGCAGCGTCCAACGTTCGGTTTCCGACATCTGCACGAACGAATCGCCCGTGTCGCACTCGAAATAGGGCAACGTGCGGTTGAGCCATGCCAGATGGAAGCGGCGCACGCGACCGCCAAACTTGCGGCATGCGATGCCGGTGGCAAGGGCCACGGGCAGGCTGATGCACAAGGTGATTTGCAGCAGCCATACAGCAACCAGTGCCCCGAGCGGCAACCGCTGCGAGAGCAACGCGAGCTGGCCGTAGAACGCATCGAAGCGATGCAGCAACACGCCGGCCGCAAGCAGCGCGAGCGCTGCGAGCGGCACCAACATGAGCGGATGAACCAGCCACCCGAACAGCAGCGTCAGCCAATCGAACGTGTGATTCAGCGGGCCAACCACGTCGCCGCGTGCTGCGGGCACGGCGCCGGCGGTGATTTCGGCGGGCACCTGCGGCTTCGGCTGCTCCGGCGTTTCGGCTTGGGCCGCGACTTCTTCCAGCAAACCGGCACGTCGTAATTGCTCGGCAAACTGCTCGATGTACGACACCGGTATGTCGGTGCCAAAACGCTGGCGAAAGGCCTCGGCGATGGCGGGCGGTTCGTGCTCGCCATCGAACATACTGGCTAGAAAGCGTTCTTCGATGCCCAGCGTGAAGCCTTCCCCGTGGGCCGGGTCGCGCAGCACGAACTCGCGTGGCCCAGTGCGTAGGAGCTGAACGTCAGCACGAAGTTTCGGCGGCATGCGTCAGCGGACCTCGGGCAAGTCGTCCGCATCCGTGTCGCGAGCGTCGGGCGAGCCGGCTTCCTCATCATTGCCCGCTCGTTGCTGTGAGGGTGGAAGTTCGCCTGCTTGGGCCGCGTGGGCCTCGGCTTCGGCCAGCAGTTCGCGTACGCGTGGCTCGCGATCGTCCAGAGCGATGGCCGCCTGAAACATTTCGATCGCTTCCTGGTACTGGCCGAGCCGCAAATAGGCACGGCCGAGGTCGACATGGGGATCGAAAAGCTGGGGGTCGACGCGCACGGCGGTTTTCAGGGCCTCGATGGCTTCGGCCAATAAATCCTTTTCCAGATACGCCGCGCCCAGACGGGCAAATGGTACGCCTAGTTTCGCGTTCAGCTCGCTGGCCGCGCGATAGTGTTCGATCGCATCGTCGAGGCGACCTTGGGCACGCAGCGCGTCGCCCAGCGATACGCGGGCCATGGGTTGCAGGGGGTTCAGCCGTTGTACGGCCAAAAGCTGCTGGATCGCCTCTTCATGCTTGCCCAGGTCGCACAGCAGTTGTCCTAGTCGGAGCCGGGCGTTGACCATTTGAGGGTTGCACTCGATCGCCGCGCGATACGAGTCGATGGCCCCGTCCGTCCGGTCGAGCGCCGAGAGGATGTCGCCCTGCAAGTGATAGGCCGCCGCCCGTTGTTCCGGATCGTGCAAAGCGGGCTGAATCACGCGCAAAGCCTCCTCGGGCTGGTTTTGATCCAGATGAAGCCATGCGAGCATCAAACGCGGTTTGGCATTGTCCGGATCAAGGCGTGTTGCGGTTCGCAGATGTTCGAAGGCTTCATCGATCGCGCCGTGGCGAACGAGCAGTGCGCCCTTGAAAAAATGTGCATCGGCCAGCTCGGGGTTTTCTTCAAGCGCCGAGTCCAGTTCGCGCAGCGCCTCGCGGTCGTGACCCGATTGGGCCAGCGATTCGGCCAGCGCCAAATGGGCCAAGGCCGAGCGTCCTAGCGGGCGCAGTCGTGGAGCAAAGTCAGGTTGCGGCATCGGCGGAAGGGCCTTTTCAGCCTTGCATGGCAGACCAGGCTGCGGTTGCCAGTCGGATGATGGGCAAACGCGTGACGGGCAACTGCGAACACGCGAAACAACGCGAAGTGAGAGGCGACGAAAAGCAAGGAAGGTAGAACAGCCGGTGTTGAGCGTTGAACGTGCCGCATCGCGACACGAGCGACAACTTCCATCCTAAACCGCTTACGGGGTTCGTCCAAGCGCCGCTACAGATGGGGTTTGCTCACCAACCCGCGTGGCGACGCCCGGTTAAATCGAAAACACCGGATGTATCGGTCGGCCGGCCGCTGGCTTCACCGCAGTTCAAAGGTGCCGGGCAGCAGTTCCGGGCGTTTTTGCGGTCTTGTGGCCCTTCGAAAAAAGCTGCTCGCGCGCAACGTGAAGGCCCCAAAGAACCGTGTGCGCTGCTCGATGGCGTGTGGCACGCTTGCCGACGGCCCCCGGCGGGCGACAAAATGCGATAGAAGAAAGGATGAACAGTGATAGAAGGAAGGACGAAAACGCGACCAGACGCGGCATACTCTCGACGCAACGGTCGCATATCAAAAGCCGCATCTAAAAAACAAGGTGTCCGCCGGAGCAAACCGGGCCGACAACCGATGTCAGCAAGCCATGATGGGCCGGCGGTGCAGCGGTAAGGGGCCATAGGCAGGCGGGCAATGCGCGGCGGCGCAGCCGTGGTGTTTTCTTCCTCGCCGGCCAGCCAAGTTGATGGTCGCACCGCAGCATAGCGACAAAGCTGCGCAGCGCTCAACTCCCGTAGGTCTTGACACTTACGACCGGCCCGATATATTTGCCCATGATTGCTGAGCACCCCTAGCTCAACTGGATAGAGCATCGGTCTACGGAACCGAAGGTTAGAGGTTCGAATCCTCTGGGGTGTACTTGCTTGTTCTTTTTCCGGCCCGCACGAT
>WGDQ01000917.1 GCA_015493185.1 Planctomycetaceae bacterium | reverse complement strand
CCCCCCGACGCGGGTTCTTTTCGCTCCCGATATTTTCGTCGCTGGTTTCAAATCCGTCGGCAACAGACGTTCTCGGCTGGAATTGGAACGAGGGCTCGCGACATGCTCGCGATCGTGTGCTTCATACAATGCGAAACATCGCGCAAAGCCCTGCATGCTTCGTTTATGGTGTGCGAAGAAAGTGTCTTTGCAGCGTGTTGACTTCTCACCCACCACATGGGCCGAACCAGGCATCGCACGTCGCGCATGAGCGCGCAAGTTGCCGCACGAGAAACAATTACAATCATCTGTTTCACAAGCCGGGGCGAAAACTTCGCGCTGCGTGACACGTTTTCCACGGTGCATGAACGAGCGGGAAAATTTTTTTCGTCGTCGTTGCCAAAGCGGCAAGATGCGGAAAACGCGAGCGTCGTAGTGGCGTCGTTTCGCGCTTCAGCCATACAGCCCACCGTGCTGATCTGTTTCTGATTGACAGCACCGCTTGCTGTCGTAGAATCGGCCTCTCTGGGTGACACAGATGCGACACGCACGAGCAGCCGCGCCAACTGGTTAGCAGGGCGCGCTGCACTGCGGTGTTGCAGCCTTCTACAAAGTTTTCTTTGACGGCGGGGGAAACCTTACGGCGTGCCACGATGGTGCGCAATCCAAAGGGACATTCTGCGCGGAAAGGGGCCTGACGGCCGTGTCCAACCACGAAATGGATGTCGTGCCCGCTGTGCGTGCGGCGCTCATCGAACAAATTGGTCAGCAGCGCTTCGATCGCTGGTTTGCTGCCGATGCGACATTTCGGATGCATCAAAACCGGCTATCCGTGATCGTGTCGAACGCCTTCTACGAAAACTGGCTGCGACGAAATTTTCGCGCCCAGCTCGAAACCGTTGCAGGGCAGGTGTGCCGACGGGATGTCCAGGTTGAGTTTTTGGTCGATCCGTCGCGTTGCAATCCGTCGCCTTCGTGCGACGCCGCTGCGACGGCTTCCAATGTGGTCTCGCCCGCTGCGAGTGCCGCAGTTGTGCCGGCGGCCGCGTGTTCAGATGCACACCCGGCGATATCGCTTGCCACCGCAGACAGCGTTTCCGACAAAGGGCAGAGTGCATCGCCCAAAACGCCGCCCACGCTTTCGCTGGTTCGATCGGTTCAAGAGCCCGGTTGCTCCTCTGCTGAGCCACCCTCGACCAGCCAAAGGGCCACGAGCAGCACCCGCCGGCGCCGTTTTCTCCGCCTTGATGAGTTTGTGGTCGGAGAGTCGAACAAGTTGGCGGCCACTTCCGCGCGTATGGTTTGTGACGAGCCGGGCCGTTATTCGCCGCTTTTCATTCATGGTCCAACCGGAGTCGGCAAAACGCACCTGCTGGAAGGCATTTGGGGGCGCATTCGCAACACGCGACCGCAGATGCGGTGTGTCTTTCTCACTGCCGAACAGTTCACCAGCTACTTTCTTGCCGCACTCCGCGGCAGTGGTCTTCCCAGCTTTCGTCGCAAATATCGCGACGTCGATTTGCTCGTGATCGACGATGCGCAGTTCTTCGCCGGCAAACGGGCCACATCGGTCGAAATGCTGTACACCATCAACACTTTGCTCGAGATGGGCCGGCAGATCGTCGTTTCGGCCGATCGACCGCTGAGCGAATTGCGTGAGCTGGGTCACGACCTCATCGCCCGGCTGCAAAGCGGCATGCGTTGCGGAATCGAACCGCCCGACTACAACGTGCGACTCGGTGTGTTGCGACGTTTGGCCAATAAAACCGGGCAGGTGTTTCCTGAAGAAGTCCTCGAGTTCGTGGCATCGCGTTTGAAAACCCATGCATGGGAGCTTTCTGGCGCAATTCATCGCCTGGCGGCCACTCACGAGGCCACCGGCCAGCCGCTTTCGGTCGAAATGGCCGAAAAGGCACTGGCCGAGCTATTGCGGCAACAAGAGCGCGTTGTTCGATTGCCCGATGTCGAAAAGGCCGTTTGCAGTGTGTTGGGAATCGATCCCAAGGCCCTGCAATCCAACCAGAAGGCGCGGCACGTGAGTTATCCGCGCATGCTGGCCATGTGGTTGGCCCGCAAGCACACCCGTGCGGCCCTGGCCGAAATCGGTCGCTACTTCGGCCGCCGGAGCCATGCCACCGTGATTGCGGCACAAAAAAAGGTGGCTGGCTGGATCGACCAACAGGCGCCGTTGCGGCTGGCCGATCGCGACTGGAATGTGGAAGAGGCCATCCGCCGGGTCGAAGAACAGCTCATGACCGGGTAAAACACCGGCCACCCCTCTTCTTCGGTCGCCCGGCACGTCTTTTCGGTCGTTCAGCACATCGCCGCTCTAAAGGCCGTTGCCTGTACGACGATCTGCCGCCCGCGCTACCGGCACGGTTTGGCAAAGCAGGCCATCGCAAAGCGGGCCATTGCAAGGCAGGCCGGCTGGCATTCTCCCTTTAACGGAGGATTGGCCGGTGCCGCGCATCACGGCATATGCGACGGTGAGGTTCTGGGAACGCCGGGCCGCTATCACACGAAAGGCGTTCGGCCGGGCATGGCAACCGGCGGCACTTCCAACGGTCCCATCTCATAGGCCGGTGGCGTCAGGTCTTCCTGCGAGTTGAGGGCTTCGTCCCATGTGAGCGATTTGCCCGTGTAGTCGACCATGCGCCCCATGATGGCCAGCATCGTGCTGCGGGCCATGTAAAGACCATTGTTGATCGGCTTACCCGATCGGATCGAAGCGAACAGCTCGTTGTGTTCCACTTGATACATATTTGCTTTCGGGCCGCGATAGCGCCACTTCAAGTTGCCGGCTCGATCCCAGATCTTGTTTTCCAGCACACTGCAACGGCCCTTGGTGCCCAGGATGATGTCCGATACTTCGTTGGCGCAGCCATCCTGCTGGCGACAATAAGAAAACACGCGAACACCGTTAGGATACTCGTAAACCACCGCATGGTGATCGAAGATGTGTCCAAACTTCGGATCGGTGCGTACCTGTCGTCCGCCCAATCCTACGGCGCGCAGCGGCGGCTCTTCATGCATGGTCCACGCAGCCTTGTCAAGGCTATGCACGTGCTGCTCCACATTGTGATCGCCTGAAAGCCATGTGAAGTACAACCAATTGCGGAGCTGCCATTCCATGTCGCTCCATTCTTTTTTGCGCGGCACGTGCCACAACCCGCCCGTGTTGTAAGTTTCTTGAATCGCGATCACATCGCCGATCTCGCCGTCAAGCACGCGCTTCATCGTTTCGCGAACTGCCGGGTCGTAGCGCCAGCAGAGTCCGGAAACGATGCTTAGCCCTTTCTGTTCGGCAGCTTCGCACGTGGCCAGCACCTTGCGCACTCCCGGCGCATCGACCGCTACCGGTTTCTCGCAGAAGATATGTTTGCCGGCATCGACGGCTGCCTTCAGATGGGCAGGGCGGAAATGCGGCGGCGTCGCCAGCAGCACCACGTCCACTCCGCTGTCGATCACTTTCTGATACGCATCGAAACCAATGAACTGCCGCTCGGCAGGCACATCGATTTTTGCCGCCAGGGCCGGACGCTTCTTCAACTGTTCCAGGCTCCCGCGCAGGCGGTCGGCAAACATATCGCCCATGGCCGTCAGCTTCACGTTGCTGTCGGCCATTAGTGCTTGCGACGCCGCTCCTGTGCCACGGCCTCCGCACCCGATCAATCCGACACGCAGCAAGTCGCTACCGCCGGCATGTGCCGAGCGTGCCACAACCATCTGACTGGCCGCCACACCACCAACAAGCGCGGCTGTCGAACGCTTCAAAAATTCGCGACGCGAGGGCACACGGGAACGACGTTGAGCATCAGCACTCATGGGAACCACTCCAAGAGATCGTAAGTCAAAAAGCCAAGGGAACGTTTTCCGGCAGGGCCACCTAAAGCCGGCAACGCCTCGGGCGAGCCGTGCCAGCAATGTTTTCGTCAGGCCGAATGTATGGGTTGTGGGATCGGGGATCGCCGCACCAAGGCAGGCTGGCCAATGCACGGGCCGTTCGACGCCCCGCGCATCAACCCGATTGCGACGACTGAGGAAAGGCGGACCGACTTATGCGCCACACGCTGCGAAAGACGGCACCGCCTTCTTACAGGTTTCAATCGTATCATAAACCCCCGCCGACCGCACTTCGACACACCCTCCCTGCGACACAGCTCCTGCTTGCCATCATGGCACAAGCCGCATCCGGGGCCGCATCGACTGTATGCGCTACCGAACCCGCTGCATATACCGCAGAAATTGGCGGTCGAGGTTGCTCCAATCTTCGCCGAAAACCTGCTGAAATTCGTTGAGACGCGTTTGCGGATCGTCGCGAACCAGCGGTCCCTTGGCAGACAACAGCCGCAGATACTCAACGTATTTCGGCTGATGTTTTCGCAACAAGAAGTAGTTCAGCGCCCAGGCCTCTGCGTATGCGTCCTCGGCCAAGCGGGGGTCGCGAAAACGCGTGTCGTCTTGGATCAGCGTTTTCAGGGAATTCGGAGGACGTCGGCGAGCATAACTGCGAAAACGGTTCAGACGCACGCGATTCACCTCGCCAATGCCCTTCCAGCCGCGCCGGCTTTTCAGGTCGGGCGTCTCGTAATATACCGCAATGCCCTCGCTGACCCACAGCGGAATGTCTGCCAGACGGGTTTGCAATCCGCAGTTGTAGGCAATCTGGTGCGTCGCTTCATGAACCACGGTGGCCACGGTCCGCTCTGCATCGGGCCGCGACAGACGACGACCTATCGCGGCCACAGAACTGCGTCCCACGCTTCCGTGGCTGCTTGTCAGATCGTACGTCGTGATGCGATTGGTTTGCAAATTGTAGTAGCCGATCACGCGGTGTACTGCGTCACCCAATTCGGCTCTCGCATGCCGCGCATAACTGGCCCGATCTGAAAAAACAATCGCTACCAACGGAAACTCGGGCGGATGGATATCAAATCCTTTATTGCGCCAGTCGTTGGTGAAGGCTCGATAAAGCCGCTCGAAAAGCGCCCCGCACCACTGGGCGTAAGCTTCGCTCGTGTTGTAGCAAATCACGTAGTGCGCCGTTGCGTATGTTCGAAAAGCCGGCCCCATCTCTTTACTGAGCCGCTCGGCCACTTCGCGAGCCGTGGCCGCCTGAAAAGGCCGATCGTCTCGTTGCCGCTCAAGCACCTCGTCGGGCTGAAACGCCCAAAGCCTGCCATCGGGAGCCAGCAGCAACAGCCCGCCGTCTTGAGCCTCGACGAGCACCTTGCCCTCGAGCCGCTGCGAACGACCCTCGCGGCGGATCGTCAACAAGTCGATCGCGCGGACCGGCGCAATGGTCAGCCACAGCCAAACGCAGGTTGCCCCGAAAAAAACGATCCAGGCCGCACGACACCCTGCAAATCGCGCGCAAACGCCTCTCGCATTCAGCCCAGCGCACCACCGACGCTGAGCGTAAACGTATGGCGATCGTTTCGGCGGGCAGTTGATGTGGCAATCGTCGCACATTCAGCTTTGCATCCGCTCCCGACGGCGAAACCTGCCGCTACGGTAAAAAGTGTTCGATATTAGGATAGGACACGTCGTTTCGGCGCCGCTCCACTCTGAAACCTTCTTTGTGCGGTTCTCGGACGTTGTCGATTCGGGAGCACTCCAGACGCCTTCCGGAATGATCGCCGCGCAGAGCAAACGAAGTCTCGACCGTTGGCAGCCCGGCCGACTTTCTCGACCGCGCGTGAAGGGGCAGCGCGTGGCCCGCTGCTGACGTGCCTCCTCCTTGCATTGTAGCCTGCCGTCGCGTGCCGCGGGCGGCATGGCTCGGGCCAGAAACCCGAAACCAGGTGGGGCATAGCAGCTCAACCCGCATGCCGGCGCCGGGCGATCCATCGTCGAACCAGCAGCCCTGCGATCAATAAGCCCGCAATGCTGAGCAGGCAATCGGCCGCTACCAGATCGTCGACGCCGTAGTGCAGCAGATTGAAGATGTGAACCGACATTGTGGTGATACCCGGCGGCAGCAACAGAATCGTGGTGGACAAATCGCCATAACAAAGCACCACGCCAATCAGCCATGCGGCGGCCCATGTTTCTTTATGCTGAGGTAGCGCGATCCGCCAAAGTCGCACCATCGTGCCGGCCCCCTCGGTCGCCGCCGCTTCCAGCGGAGCAGGCCGCAGCATAGCCATCGCGTACCACACCACCAGCAACACAACGGGCAACGTGCGAAGCCACAGCCCGAGGCACACTACCAACACTGTGCGGTCGTAGAGAAACGGCAGCAGTTGAAAGTCTCTCCCGAACACTCCTCGAACGCATGCTGCCAGCAGGGGCGGATCTTCTCGGTTGAATACCCAGATCCATGCCAGCGCAATCAGTGGTCCCGGCATGGCCAGCAAAGCACCCACGACGGGCCAGATCAACAGCGAAAGGCGTGGTCGCTCGCGAACCAACCAGGCCACACCCAACGCAGTGAGCAGCGTCATCGTCGCTGAAACTGCGGCGATCACCAACGACCATGCCAGCGGCCGAAACGACCGGACAGGTGCCTCGATCAACAGCAACGATGCCCGCGTTGCCGACCAGTGTCGCAACCGCTGATCGCCGACTTGCTCAACCACCAGTCCTGCCTTGTAGCACAAATTTCCCACGGGCACGGCCACCATCAGCAGGGCCACGGCCAGCACACCCGCGACCAGTGCCCACCGCCAGCGATCGAGTCGAAACATCGCCCGGCGTTGTTCCGGATCGCTGTGAGTGGCCGGCAATAGCTGGTATCCGAGCGCCACGCCCGAGAGCATCATCCAGCCACCCAATATCAGAGCGGGCAGCGACTTCAAAGAAGCGCTCGTGGGCAGTTCGCCCATGGCCAGGTCGGTATACAGCACTTCGGCGTACGTCCGGATGCGAAACAGATCGGTAACGGTCATCTCTCCAGCCACGCTGACCACGACCCACAGCGCGGCCGCCCCGACAAAACCGGCCGCCCGGCGCAGTGTCACGCGGAACATTACAAGCCCTGTTCCGGCTTCCAGCAGTGCAGCCCGTTCCAAGTCGGCCTCGACGGTGCGCAGCCCGACTCCGACGATCAGCACAACCCACGGAACGGCCGCCCAACCGTGAATCCATATGGCGCCCAACCAGCCGTCGAGCCAGACCGCGCCACCCAGCAGCCGCCGATACCAGCCTTCCGACCCAAAACCAGCCCGCCAGGCGGCTGCTTGAAGATAGAGCGGAATAAACAGCGGCCAGATCATCCACTGTGCCAAGGTGGTGCGCCCCGGCAAGTCGGTTCGCGAAACGAGCCACGCAACCGCCGTACCAACGGGCAACGCGAACATCGCGGTTGCCAGGCAGAGCAGGGCGGTCGCCCGCACCAGAGCAAAGGCCGAATCTTCGACCCAACCAGCCAGCCCTACAATGGCCAGCGCCACAAGCCCCACGAGCCATAGCCACAACAATAGCCGGGCGATTTTCATAGGTGCCAGTCTACCTAGTGAGCCTCGGTCTCGCCTCCGCAACTATTTGCATCATTCGACTCAACCACAGGCCGTACGGCACGCAGCGAGCCCGACAAAAGCTCTGAGGCAACGATGGGCGACAGTCAACCGACTGCCGTTTTCGCCGTGAAAGCATATCGCGGCAATCCGCACAGCACCGCGAAGCATCGGCTTCGAGCATCACCGCGTGCCGCACGGCAGGGGGCTGTGCTCGCCCCAAATGCGACGCCTTGCACCACGACTTCGCGCATCACCCGCCGTTGTCGTAGAATCAGATGTAGAATCCGATAAAGGATTCCCCAGCATTTTCGGAATCACCGACGACCGCCGCCACGCGTCGCTAAGTGGTCGCCGAGACGATCTCAGGCGCGACACGCGACATTCCGGACCCGAACTCAGAGAAACACATTCAGCAGCACAGCGCTGCATGTGAGCACAGCGCTGCATGTGGCAATGGCCGTGCGGTCGGGCTTGAAGCACTTGGAATAGGGGTTCCGCTCGTTCGGCTTTGTGAGTCGCTGGACTTCACGATTTCGTTTCTCAACACGTCTTTTTCATAGCGGATCGTTTTCATGCCACTGTTCGAATACACTTGCCAGAGTTGTGGTTCGCCGTGCGAATTGCTCATTCGCGGCGATGAGACGCCCGTCTGTCCTTCGTGCGGAAGCCGGAAGCTGGAGAAACATCTCAGCGTTCCGGTTGCACACGTCCGCTCATCCTCGGGCAGCCTGCCTGTGTGCAATCCCACTCCTGCGGGCGGTTGCGGCCTGCCCCAGTGCGGCATGGGCGGTTGCCAGTTCGAGGGGTGAAACTCCAAGGGCTGGAAAAGCGTCGGACTGGCACCAAGGCACACCACAGCGGACCGCCTCTGTCACGCCCTCGACGATGGGCGATTTCTACGGTCCTCAGCGACGCCGACGAACAGGACCATACGCGCAGGCTTTCAAGGCTCTAAGCGTGTCGAGCCCCGGTGCACATCCCTGGGCTTCGAAGCCAGCGGTGCTTCTCCAAGCCGTGTGAGAATCGTGCGCCAAGAACGCACGCGCACACCCTGCCCACCGTCAGCCGTTCACTTGGCCCCGCGTTGGCCAAAAGATTCGCTTCCACGGGGATGCGTCGCGCGAACTCGCGCTGCAATGGGCGGCGACGCGCCAGATTCAGCAGGCGTCATCGTCCATTCCGCTGTGCTTTACGGTAGAAGGAAGACCAATCCCGTGGCGGCACCCGCTTCGAACAGTGCTCCACGCAGGCTGAGCCCCAGTGGCAGAATCATCCGTGGTGCACAGTTGCCAGGCCGATAGTAGCCCAAGGCGTAGATGCACTCGCCCGGTGGTTCCAGACCGATCTTGTATGGCAAAATCGGAATGGTGCCGAAGAAGTGGGCTCCGGAAATGAAGGGTTGCAACACCGGTCCGGCCGAGTGGCCATAGCGTTCGAGCCCCACCTGCTCGAAGTAAAGAGGCTTGTGGCACAGCCCCGACGCTTTCCAGGTATAGGTGGTCATGGCCCATTGGCGAGGTTCGTAAACCGCCTCGCCCAGATCGCACTCGGGCGGAAATTCGCCGGCCTCGGCCGAAATATCGTTGGTGATCTCGCCGATCGGCTTCAATTCGCTCGGATCCGGACACACTTCGTCCTGTAGATTCGGCGCTTTGGCCAATAGGTTCTGGTCCTCGAGCCCCGTAAAGGGCTCGCCGTCGGCCGGATTGGCCGGCTGTTGTTCTTCCTGGTAATCGGCCAGTGAGGCAGTTGGCGAATCGATAACCGGACCCAGCAAGGCAGGCGCGTCGATCGGCTTGAGCGGAGTATGCTTCGAACCGTCTTTGCTCTTGGTTTTGCCAGCAAGCTTTTTCTTCGCTCCGTGGTTTTCTACCGCACGGTTGAACGCGGCCGGCGCCACGTGATCGTCGCGCCGCGCGGTCCGCGGCCGCTTCCATTTCAGCTTCTTTTTCGTCTTGGCCGCTCTGACCGTGTGCAGCGCCACATTGTCGTTTGATCGGTTGTCAACGGCCCGCCACCCGGCGTTCGAAACCCCCGAGGTCTCGCCGGCACACACCGCTGAGCCACTGGACGGCAAAAACAGCACAAGGGCCATCAATCCCAGGCACCAGAAGGTCGAGGTGTCGACTGCCACCCGTGCTGCCGTGCAGGGCCAGCCACTCCGCAGCGCCTGTTGCGAATGGTAATCGAGATCACGTCGACTCGC
>WGDQ01000916.1 GCA_015493185.1 Planctomycetaceae bacterium | reverse complement strand
GCAATACCGAGTACGGCTGATGGACAACCACCGCGGCTCGGACTGTGCGTATCCCGGTTTGGAGCTTCTGCCCGACGGAACGTTTGTGACCACGACCTACGGCCATTGGACCAAGGGACAGTCGCCCTATATCGTCAGCGTGCGCTTCAAGCTGGCCGAACTCGACGTCAGGCTTCCCCCCGCTGCGAAGTAGCACACAAATTTCAACACGCTTCGGACGGGCAGCAAGCTGCACGGGTGGCCAACCAGCCGGCTTGCACGGCCTGTTTGCGATTTGGGGAGAGTGGCAATAAAACCGCGAATCGTCCGATTCGTTGCGGCTGTCGACCGCGTGGCGGATGGGTATGTCCACGGGCGGCATGCGGTTCATCACACATCGAGCGCTGGGCAAACCGGCGCTGCGCCAGAACGGTCGATGTCGTTTTGCAGCACGGACGATGGCGGCTTTGGCCCATGGGCGGGCGCACCGGCTGAATTGGATATGCGCAAGAACCGATGTCTTACAACGAATCACTAGACGGCGCGACGCGTGGCAACGATCGGCCCACCGATCGATCGCGGGCGCTTTATGAGCAGGCGAGCCGGTATATTCCGGGGGCCACGCAACTGGTTAGTCGCCGGCCGCACATTTTCGCGCCCGGTGTGGCGCCCACTTTCTTTCAGCACGCCAAAGGGCCGCGGCTCTGGGATGTCGACGGGCAAGAATATATCGATTACGGCATGTCGGTCAGCGCGTGTATTTTGGGCTATGCCGACAGCCGCGTGAACGCCGCAGTACGGGCGCAGATCGACGACGGCGTACAGAGCAGCCTGAACCACCCGCTGGAAATCGAACTGGCCCAACGGCTTTGTGAAACGATTGCCTGCGCCGAGATGGTGCGCTTCGCCAAAGGTGGCGGCGAGGCTTGTACGGTGGCGGTGCGCATAGCGCGGGGTGTTACGGGACGCGACAAAGTCTTGTTCTGCGGCTATCACGGCTGGCACGACTGGTATCTGGCGGCCAATCTCAACGACGAGGGGTCACTGGCCCAACATCTGTTGCCGGGAATCGAACCGCTGGGTGTCCCGCGATCGCTGGCCGGCACGGTTTTCCCATTTCCTTACGGCGACGTCGCGGCACTAGAGCGGCTGCTGGCACGTCATGCCGGCGAAGTCGCCTGCGTGATCATGGAGCCGATGCGCAGCGAGCTTCCGCCGCCGGGCTATTTGCAGCAGGTACGCCAGCTAACCCGGCGGCACGACGTGGTGCTCATCTTCGACGAAGTGACCACAGGATTTCGTCATGCTGTGGGTGGCGTGCAGCAGCTTACCGGCGTGGTGCCCGACATGGCCGTTTTCGCCAAATCGTTGGGCAACGGCTATGCGATGGCGGCCATTGTGGGCGTGCGAGCCGTGATGCAGCCCGCCGCGCAGATGTTTATCAGCAGCACCAACTGGTCGGAGTTGGTCGGCATTCGCGCGGCATTAGCCACGCTGGAAGAAATCCGCCGCCGCGACGTGCCTGGCTTGCTGCACGAGTTTGGCACACAACTGGCCGAAGGTTTCGAACGCGCGGCAGCCGAACTCGGCATCGACGCCCGTTTCGTTGGCCATCCGGCCACACCGCGCATCGAGTTCCGCACACCCGGCGATGGCCGGCCATCGCCCGAGTTGGCGGCGCTCTATTTCCAAGAGATGGCGCGCCGCGGCATTCTCATCAACGCGTCGCCCCGGCATTCAGCCGCCCACGGCGCCAGTGAACTGGAAACCACGCACGAAGCCTCGCGCGAGGCGCTGCGTGTTGTTCGCGACGCCTTGCGAGCTGGCGACGTCGAGCGCCGCCTGGTCGTAAAGGCCACAACACCCGTGTTCCGCCGTCTGGTACATTGACATCGGGCTAGGTGAAGCGAAACGGCAACCATCGAACTACCAGACTGCCGCACTATCGACTCATGATGCAGGCCGAATTGCGACAACTGGGGCTTTCGACAGCGCGGTCTTGCCTGATGGGCGCCACGGCAGTGGCGTGCCCGGTTGGCGGCTGAGAGTTGCTGGTTGGCGTCGACATGGTTTGTAGCATCTTTCGCAGGAGAAACGCCGCGTGTCGTGGAATCTGTTGGCCGTGCAAATGGGTTTGAGCGGTATCGACTATCTGGTGGTTGTCGTCTATCTGGGCGGCATGCTGGCCATGGGCGTTTACTTCTCCGCTCGGCAGACCTCGAGCGAAGAGTATTTCGTGGGTCGGCGCAGTTTGCCGCCGCTGGTGGTTGGGTTGTCGCTCGTGGCCACGCTGCTTTCGACAATCACTTACCTGGCCGCACCGGGCGACATGATCCAGCACGGCCTGGCCTTTGCGACGGCCATTTTGTCGGTGCCCTTTTGGCTGGCGGTGGTGCTCCGCTATTGGGTGCCTTTTTTCATGCGCTACCGGCTAACCAGCGTGTACGAATATGCCGGTTTGCGCTTCAACCGCGCAACCCGTTGGCTGGCGGCTTCGCTGTTCGTGCTGATGCGGTTCGGCTGGATGGGCATGATCATCTACACCGCAACCGGGGCCGTGGCCGAAATGACCGTTGACCTGCCGCAGCGCATCACCGCGCTGACCGGACTGCCGGTGAGCGAACAACAGTATTTCTATGGATTGATTATCGGTCTGGGGCTGGTGGCCACGTTCTACACGTTTCTGGGCGGAATTCGCGTGGTGATTTGGACCGACGTGGTGCAGTTCGTTGTGATGATGGGTGGGGCGGCCTTCGTCATCGGCTATGTTTGGACGGTCACGGGGCGTGGGCCGCTGGCCTGGTGGAACGACGCCAGCGGACTCGATCGGGCCGCGCCAGTGTGGTTTGGCTGGACCGCCACAGAAGACCGGCCGGCATGGCTCGCCTGGACAACTTCGCAACGAACCGTGTTCTTTGTGGTGCTCAACGCATTCTTCTGGCGCATTTGCACGCATTGCAGCGATCAGGTGGCCACCCAACGATACTTCACCACCGCCGGCGTTCGCGAGGCCCTGCGCAGCAACGTGGCATCGGCCGTTGGCGACTTCATTCTCGTGGCCATGCTGGGCACTGTGGGGATGGCACTGCTGAGCTTCTATACCCAACATCAGCAGCAAAACATCACCGCCACGGTGGCGGCGGCCGACCAGACGCTACCCGATCGCGAGGCGATGCGACTTCATGCCCAGGTGCTGGCCGCCAACTTCCCAGAAGGTTTCGATCCGGCACAGCCCGAGCATGCCAAGAATGCGTTTCCGGTTTTCATCGTCTCGTATATGCCCCTGGGGCTGGCCGGGCTGATCATGTCAGCCCTGTTTGCAGCAGCGATGTCGAGCATCGACTCGGGTATCAATTCGATTTCGGCCGTGGTAACTACCGACTTTTATCGCCCGCTGCACGGCGCGCAGGCCAACACTGCCACCGAGATGCGCGTGGCGCGTTGGACCACATTGCTCACGGGCGTGGCGATTACGGGGGTGGCGTTTCTCATCGCGGTCGTGATTGCCGCCGACCCGGAGAACCGCAACATCATCGATCTGTCGATCCGCGTGTTCAATTTGTTTCTGGGGCCGCTGGCAACCATTTTCATCGCCGGCATTTTCTTTCCCTGGGTCGGTAGCACGGCCGTCATGCTCGCGTGCGTGTTGGGCGTGGCTGTCTCGATCGTACTTGGTTTTTGGGAACCGGTTTTCGAGCGGCTGGGAGAGATGATGCCCTGGTGTGCGACCGTGGCCGAGTTGGCGCCTTCGCCGCTGCTGGTCACTCCCGCCGGTACGGTGGTCTCGGTGCTGATCGCCGCGCTATTGGGCTTTTGTCTGCCCTCACCCGCTGCCGAACAAATCGATGGCCACACCTGGTGGACCCGTCATCGAGTGGTTCGCTGAAAAGCTCGAAGACGGCGCCAGGCCGGCTCCGCACGAGCGCAGATTTCGGGCCGTCCGTAGCGGCATGTATCAACGTGCGGTTTTTCCAACCACCCAGTGACCACTGGGGTTCGATGCCAAAAGCTCGCAGGCGAAGAGGCAGCACAACGGCAACGCGCGAGGTGCTCGAATCTCTCGGCCAGGCAACCCCAACCGCCTGACGGTGGGGGCGCCCGTTTTTTTGGTTCGCATCGCAGCCGATGATGCGTTAAGCTCGCAGTTTGGGTTGGGCACGTAGCACGCCCCCAGCGATTTGTTCGCTGAAACCACTGTGTTGGAAGCTCCGCGAGCGGGGCATTCTGCGACCGAGGGTCGAGCCGATGCGAAGTTTGCGTGATCAACGTGTATTGGTAACCGGTGCGGGTCGCGGCATCGGTCGGGTAACAGCGCTGGAACTCGCCCGCCACGGCGCCGAGCTGGTCGTCACAGACCTTCGGCTGGCCGATGCCGAGCGAACGGCCGAAGAGATTCGTGCCGGCGGTGCCCGGGCGCATGCCTTCGAATTGAATGTGACCGACACCGCGGCAATCGAGCGGCTTCGCGAGCAACTTCACAGCCGGATCGGCCCGATTCAGGTGTTGGTCAACAACGCCGGCACTGTGTTTGGCGGTGCGTTTCTCGACGTGCCCATCGAAAAGCACGCCCTCACGTATCAGATCAATTTGGTGGGGCTTGTGGCCGTAACGCATGCCTTTCTGCCCGACTTGATCGCCGCACGCGAAGGGCACATCGTCAATATCGTCAGCGCCAGCGCGTTTGTGGGGCTGCCGTTCGGCACCACCTATGCGTCGAGCAAATGGGGCGCGTTGGGCTTTTCCGAATCGCTCCGGCTGGAGCTCGACGTGCTGGGACACCGCCACGTGGGCATCACGGCGGTTTGCCCGGGCTATGTGAATACGGGGCTATTCAACGGTGTGAAACCGCCCCGCATGACGCGAATGCTCGAGCCGGAGGAATTGGCCCGGCAAATCGCTCGCGCGGTGCAGCGCAACCGGCCGATTCTCATCACACCGCGCATCACACATATCGCGCCGGCGCTGCGAGGGCTGGTTCCTACAAGCTGGATGGACCAGATTGGCCGGTTCTTCGGCGTTTCGACCAGCATGATGCACTGGCGAGGCCACGACACCGAGACCTCGGCCACGCAAAACGAGCGCCCGGCAGAACCGGTGGCAACGGCGCCCTCGGCTCATGAAGCCGATGCAGAGCCGAACCAGACTTCTCCCGGCATCAACCCGCCGGACGAGACCAGGCAGCCACAACGTCTCACCAACTAGTGAGCTTTCTGCAAACGAGCCCGTGGCGGCCTGAGGCCGGCCATTCCCTCGTCTACGGTAGCGCGCCCTCTACGCTATCGGGGCTTTGGGTACGACGAGAGATTCAGCAACGGTCAATATGCCTTCGACCAACTGGCGGCCAGCGACCAATCGGTTTCAAGCTGAATGCCGTCGAGATCCTGATACAGGTTGGGAACCAGCTCGACGTTCAGCAAATGGCCATTGAACAGGGCCATGACGCCGAGCCCCAGGTTCAGCCAATATCCGCCGCGAAATAGCTCGGCATTGGTGCTGATCACCGTGTCGGGCGTCTGCGGGTCGATGCCGTCGAAGTTCGACCGCCAGCGGTTTTCCAGGCGAATGCTCATGGCCAAATTGTCGGTGAGCAGGTGGCTGTACCACACGTTCAACTGGTAGTCGTCGCTTACGGAGTAGCCGCGGTAGTTGCGGCCTATGGGTAAATCGGTTTGGAGCTGCACGCCGAGCGACCCCACGTCAAAATAGTGTTTCCACGTGATGCCCGGACGAGCGTTGAACGTGCCGCTGCCCAATCGCATTGGAAACGGCAGTGGTTGATCGACAGCGCCCCCGGTAGGAATGCTCGACAAGCGAAAGATGTCGCCCGTGGGGGCCGAACCACCAAGGTTGAAAACGATATCGTTCGACTCGTCTTGAGCCAGCATGATCAGCGCGCCGAACGTGAGGTCGCCGAAGCCGCTATTGTGTGTTGTAAATGTTGTACCGGCGCCCGCGGGATTGGCCGGCCCGCGCAGATGATCCATCGTCAGGGCAGGCAACATTATCATTGTGTAGGCGGTCACCCGGTCGGTGACGCCGTACATGATGTGAATCATGTGCATTTCCATGGTCATCTGCGTGGGCGTGGCCCCGAAGTTCGTGCCCAAGGCGTTGCCCAAGCTGATGGCCTCGGCATCGCTGATCGTGCGTGAACCGGTGCGGTTATCCTCCATGTACATGTTCATGTACTTGTATTCGAACATCCATTCGCCGCGTTCGTGAACGTGGTCGGCCATCAACGACGCGGGGGCATGCTTATCGGCCAACGATCGTCGTTCCTCACCCGACAAACCATAAGAGCGACTGAACCAACTCGCGATGGGTCCAGGATCAGACTGGTAGCGGCACACCGACCGATTGACCTCGGTGAAGGGCTCGAAGTCAGATCCGCCCTCATATTCCGCGCTCTGCACAACGCTAAGCGGCTCTTGGGCTCTCGCCTTCCGTGCGTGGCACAAAACACCAACCAGGCAAGCTGCTGTTGCGGCGAATACGACTGTACGGTGGATTTGGTTGCACCTCGGAAAGCGCATGACGTGGATCCCCTCCTTGGCGTGGCGAACATGCCGCAATGCGTCGTACGGCCTGCGCATGCTGCAAAGATTCTTTTGACAGGAGTAGCTTCGGAAGAATCCGCGTTCTAGTTCAGACGACGCAGCACAGCCCGGCAGGTCGACTTAATCCGCAAAGCTGCCAATCCCAAATGGGGGGCCATGCCCGGGTGTCCGTGCGAATTTCGCAAAATCGCCCGAAACCACTGCGCGTCGGGGATACGTTGCGCGGCACGGAGCGCAAAAAGTCCGGCGGGCTTAAACCCAACAATGGCGGGCGGCCCCGGAGACGTCCGCTCAAGAGCAAGCGGACAGAACCTCGATTTCTTGCGGAAAAACCCGTTGTCCCGGCCGTTCAGACGCGTTTTATCCGCCGGTTGTAAATGGCATGTTTCACTCATCCGAGGAGGATTCGCTGGGAATCTCTGGGGGGCGGGGTTCGAGCCGGGTGGATCGCCCGCCGCGGATTCGCTCGATCGTTTCGGCAACCCGTGTCACGGCCTTTTCGTCGAGCAGCACTTCGACGTCGAGCCGAAACGTGCGGCTCTGACCGGCGGCAAGGCGCGGCACGCGCCCGAAATGCCGCTCGACGCGTCGGTTGTATGGGTGGCTCGTGCCCGGCTCGATGCCGGTAACGTAGCCGGTGGCCGGATCGGCGGTGTTTTTCCACAGCGTCAAATAGGGCAGTTCGTCAACAGCATAAGAGAGGGCCGCCCCCCGGCTGGCGCGTGCGTTGCGCAGCAAGATGGTGGTGCGCCCTTTGGCGTCGGCATAGGGCTTCATCAGATACACCTTCTCAATCCAACCCGGCGTTGGCCCGGCATAGCGATCGAAACGCTCGATGCCTTCGGCAGCGTGATCGTTCATCGGTGCCACGTGCTCGACGGCCGCCACAAAGCGGGCACCTTTCTCAAGCAGTGGCGGACCGAAGTTGCAGTGGTAAATCAGTTCGAATTCCTGCTCGTTACCGCCGGCATTGCGCACGCGATCTTCGATCCGCAGTGCCGTGGAGCCGGGCACGGTGGAGATTTCGCTCCATAGTTCAAGCTGCGGCCCGAAAAACATCCGCTCGTCCACCCGACCGCGTACTCGGAGGCGATGGGGCGGCTGCCGATCGATCAGCACCTCGACGTGCGAGGCCGGAAGATTGGCGATCTTGCCGTGCAGCGAAAGCTCCATTTCGGCCACCTCACCGGTGTTGGTTACAAAGCGGTCGGTGCCCGGGTGGCCGGCAAACTCCAGCCCACAGCGAGCCATCCACTCATTGAAACCATCCAACCAGCCCAACCCACGACGGCTATCGAGGTCGACCCACTGCGGATGCACCACTTCGCGAACGGGCGAATTCCAGCCGAGCCGCACGTCGTCGCAAACCACCTCCAGGATGCCGAGCCCGCGAGTCGGGATAATCACGATTCGCATGCGGCCGTTGTCGACAATGAGCAGATCCACGCCTTCCTGCTT
>WGDQ01000915.1 GCA_015493185.1 Planctomycetaceae bacterium | reverse complement strand
TTGCGGTAGTGCCGCACCCGTCGTGTGTGTGACTCGGAGCAAGGGCTAGAACCAGCGACGGTTTCATGCGACGATTGGAAGTGAAGAAAAGGTGAAGATTTCGAGGCCAGGGTGGCCTCGGATGGAATGTTCAGTGGAACGCTCCCGCGTGTGCTGCAACAGCATTGCAATTGCAAGGGGTGATAAGGTTGGAAGACCGGTCCTGGGCATGAATCGCGGGAGAGGACGGCTGTTGGGGGCCAGCCCCGGAGAATCTTTTTTTCGGAAGCCCGTAACACGGTTCCGGCAGCAGTTTGGTCCTTTGGGCGTCGTCCTTGAATAAGGCTGACAATTGTTTGGCAGAGCTGATGAACAAACCCGCAGCAGCAATTGTATTGGCGGCCGGGAAAGGCACCCGGATGAAGACCGAGTTGCCGAAAGTATTGGTACAGGCATGCGGCCGGCCGCTTATTGCCTATGTGCTTGATGCATTGCGAGAAGCAGGCATCCGCAGGATCCATGTCGTTGTGGGGTATCGAGCTGATGAGGTGCGAAAGGCATTGGCTGGGCAAGATGTGGATTTTGTCGACCAACCCGAGCAATTGGGAACCGGCCACGCCGTGATGGTTTGTCGCGACGCATTGGCCGATCACGATGGGCCCGTCGTGATCGTTACGGGTGACTCGCCCATGTTGCAAAGCAAGTCGGTGCGAAAGCTGCTCGCCGGATTCGACCGCGATAACGCGGCTTGCGTGATGGGCACAATCCACAAGCCCGACCCGACAGGATTGGGCCGAATCGTGCGAGACGAGCAAGGGCGTTTCGAGGCGATCGTGGAGGAACGAGATGCTACGCCCGAACAGCGTCTCATCACCGAAGTCAATATGAGCACTTATGTTTTCGATCGTGGCGAACTGTTCGCGGCGCTGGATCAACTGCGTCCTGACAACGCACAGGGCGAATACTACGTGACCGATTGTCCGGGCATTTTGAAGCGGGCTGGAAAGCGCGTTGAGGCATTGCCGGTGCTTGAGCAGGTCGAGGCACTAAGCGTTAATACGGTGGACGATTTGCAAGAAGTCGAAGAGGCAATGCGCCGTTTGCGAAGCTGATGTGTTGGGTAGGGCAGACGCGTTGCGGCACCCAGGGCAATGAACAGCTAGTTTGCTTGCGAGTCCGATGATGGGGCATGCGGCATACGAGCGTTATTGGCTCTCTGTTGTGCGAGCACTTTGCGGCTTGACCTTGGGGGAACTGGTCGAAGCATGGTGCAGGCGTCAAAAGCATGGGCAATGTCGTTTTGTTTTGCCTGACATTTGCGCGCAGCCGCTGTTGTTAGCGGCCAAGAGCAAGGCCACGCCGGTATGCCGAGGTTGAACGCCCGTTGAAAACGACACGACGGTGAGTGGCGCGGATAGCCGACTTCGTGGGCAGCGAACGCAGTCGACGCTGCTGCGCAAGGCATCGTGGCGGGCGTTGAATACAGGCTGTATCGGTGGGCGAATCCGAATAAGCGAGGCCAAGTGGTTCTTCCGTAGCGACGGGACCGCGACCTCTCGTGGGGAAGAAAATGAATGATCTGAAAATTTTCAGCGGTCGCGCCAACTCGGAACTGAGCAGTCGCATTTGCGAATATCTCGGTTTGCCGCTTGGCCAAATCTCCCTCGGAAATTTTCCGGATGGCGAGATCTCTTGCAAAATCGATGAGGATGTTCGTGGCCGCGACGTGTTTCTCGTTCAGCCCACGTGCCCACCGGTCAACGAGAACCTGATGGAATTGTTGATCATGATCGAGAGTTGCAAACGGGCAAGCGCTGAACGGGTGACAGCCGTGATGCCCTACTACGGCTATGCCCGACAAGATCGAAAGGATGCTGGGCGGGTGCCGATCACGGCCAAGCTCGTAGCCAACGTAATTACGCGTGCAGGTGCCGACCGTGTGCTGACGATGGATCTTCATGCGGCGCAGATTCAAGGGTTTTTTGATGTGCCGGTCGATCACTTGTACGCAGCGCCCGTTTTGAACAACTATTTTTTGTCGCTGCATATCGAGCGCGACAATTTCCTGGTCGTCAGTCCCGATGAGGGAAGCATCAAACGGGCCATCGGGCATGCTAAGCAACTCGGTGGGCGGCTGGCTATTGTTGATAAACGCCGGACCAGCGCTGAGGAAACACATCAAGAGAACATTATCGGAGGGCCGGTCGAGGGGAAAGTTGCCCTGATGTTTGACGACATGATCAGCACGGCCGGTTCGATTTGCGGTGCCGCTGCGGTGTTGAAGCAACGGGGGGCGGAGAGGATTTACGTGGCGGCTACACACGGCGTGTTGTGCGGTCCGGCGATCGAACGGCTGCAACAGGCCCCGATAGAACAGGTGGTGGTGACCGACACGATTCCGCTTCCGCCGGAAAAGGCGATTCCGAAATTGAAGGTTTTGAGCGTCGCGCCGTTGTTGGGAGAGGCAATCAAGCGGATTCATCGCAACGAGTCGGTGAGCAAGCTTTTCGACTGAGCCGAGCCAATGCGGACTTGTGGGTCCCCAGGTGGCTATAGCGGCGGCGGCTTTTCGCCGTCTTTCTTCGTTTGAGCTCGCCAGATCAGGCTGCTGGGGGGACAGTATTCGGCTGGCCTTCCCAAATGGCTGGTTGGTTATTGCTTTTCGTCGGTCGGTGGGCTTGCATTTCGGCGCGTTTCCGCCAAAATAATTTGTTTCCTGGCCCGGTACGGATGTGCATTGGTGCATTGCCGGCATGGCTGTGTCGCATCCTCGAACCAATCGGCCGCAAACGGGTCAGATGCAGCGCGGCGCAAACGGGCAGGGTTTGCTCTTGGTGTCGTTCGGAAGACACAGGCATTCAACCTCTAATTCAGCGGATAATCAAAGGCCCGATGGCACAAGTTGAAACTCTACAAGTCAAAAAGCGCGACAGCCGCGGAAAGCGGCATGCACGACGCCTGCGTCGGGAGGGCGAAGTTCCCGCCATCCTTTACGGTCATGGTGAAGCGAGCGTGGCGCTGAGCGTGCCCGCTTCGCAGCTCGATATGGCGGTGCGTCATGGTGCCCATTTGGTCAACCTGCAAGGAGATGTTGCCGAGCAGGCGATCATTCGGGAGTTGCAGTGGGATACCTACAGCAAGCACATTCTGCACGTCGACTTCACACGCGTGAGCCAACACGAGCTAGTGGAGGTGGTTGTGCCGATTGAGCTGGTTGGCGAAGCTCCGGGGGCTCGCGAGGGTGGCGTCCTGGAGCACGTTGCCCATGAGGTGACTATTGAGTGTCCGGCCAGCGCAATTCCTGAGAAGCTTGTTGTGGGGGTCAACGATTTGCACTTGAACCAAGCGTTGACTTTGGCCGATTTGAAGTTGCCTCAGGGTGCCCGTCTGGTAGGAAATGCCGACGCGGTCGTAGTGCAGTGTCGCGAGCCGGTCGAAGTGTCGGAAGAAATTACTCCAGAGGTGGCCGAGGGCGCCGAGCCGGAGATGATTGGTCGCAGGGCCGAAGAAGCGTCTGATGAAGAAGAGAAGGGTTGATCGCTGCAGGGATAAGATCATTCCGGCAGAAGGTGGCCGGCCGTGAAGCTGGTGGTAGGCCTAGGTAATCCTGGTCGGAAGTACGAGGGAACACGGCACAACGTTGGCTTTGAGGTTGTGGCTGAACTCGCTCGTCGCCATGGCCTAGGGCAGGCGAAGAGGGCCTTTCAGGGGGAAATCGTCGAAGCCCGCCTGGATGGAGAGCGGGTGTTGCTGCTTCGTCCGCACGCTTTTATGAACCGTAGCGGACGTAGCGTTAGCGAGACACTGCGTTATTACAAACTGGAACTGGATGATCTGCTGGTTGTTTGTGATTGCATGAACTTGCCGGTAGGCAAGTTGCGTTTACGCCCGGCCGGATCGTCTGGCGGACACAATGGATTGGCGGACATCAGCCGCTGGCTTGGCACGGATCAGTACGCTCGCCTGCGGATAGGTGTTGGTCGCCCGCCGGAGGGTTGGGATGCAGCCGACTATGTTCTGGCACGCTTCGGTCGTGAAGAGCGAGTCGAAATTGAACATGCCGTGGTTCGAGCGGCCGACGCGATAGAAACTTGGGTTCGCGAGGGCATCGAAACCGCCATGAACCAGTTCAATTGAATTGGGTTCAATCACGGGGGAGTGCGCGACAGCAGCGAGGCTGAGCGCTGAGGAAGGCTAAGGCGCGGTGACCAGAAGTGGTGCGGTTGCCGTATTCGAGTGAAGCACAAGCGAAACCGCTTTCGTTCACAAACGAGGTGATATTTTGGCAGTCAATGTTTACGAGTGCATGCTGATTTTGGACTCGAATCGCTATTCGCGCGATCCGGCTGAGGTTTCCGGCGAATTCTCGAAGTTTGTCGAGAAACGTGGTGGCGAGATGCTGGTAAGCCGCTTGTGGGAAGAGCGGCGATTGGCGTATCCGATCGATGGACATCGAAAGGGCACCTACTGGCTGACGTATTTCAAGATCGATAGCAGCCAGATCAAGCCGCTCGAACGCGATTGCCAGTTGAGTGAAAACATCATCCGCAGCCTTGTGCTGAAGATAGATCCTCGCATCGCGGACACGTTGGTAGCCCACGCACGCGCGGACCAGAAACCCGCCACCTCCAAGTCGCCTGGGACGGTTGACTCGGAGGGCAAGAGTGAAGAAGCAGAATCAGCCGACTCAGCGGAAGCCACTGAGGTATCTCCGGAAGACAGCGGCGATGCCGCAGCGCCCGGCTCATCTGATTCGGGAGAGGAGCAACCTGCAGGACAGGCTGCCGATTAGGACGCGCAGGGGGCAGGGAAGTTGAAACCCGGCGTCGACGGTTCAGGTTGGATCGTTGGCGATGCTGGAGGAATGAATTGCTGCCTTTGGCTCTAGCGGTGTCGGCAACTCTGT
>WGDQ01000914.1 GCA_015493185.1 Planctomycetaceae bacterium | reverse complement strand
GCAGCGCCCCAGCCGACGAAAAAAAGCAACATCGTGCCGCCCACCACGACCAGAATCGCCGTCGACGGCCTCGGCCACCGAGCTTGTGCCAACAACCCCAACGGCCTCAGTCCTGTGCGTCTCAAGTGAATAATGTTGAAGAACGTTTGCAAAAGCGGTGCCAGTTGCACCGTGGCGCGGCAACACGCGGCGCGAGAAACGCGGCCGACGATTGCACGCAACCCATCCGGCACCTGCAAGCAACACCGGGATGGAACGCTTCGATAGCCTGGATCTAGTCGAGCCCCTGGTGCGAAAACCCCGCTCGCTCGGTCGGCATGCACGATGCCGGTCGGCTACGAGGGCACCGCGCGTTCTGACCTGACTAAATTGTCCACTCCGCGGGTAAGTGGCGGACTCTAAACCACGGGCCGTCGAAGTGTCAATGTCACATGACAGCAGAAGCATTACCCTCGCTGCCTCGACTGCGCGGATCGCCCACATTGCCTACGTGATCGAGGACCGTTGAAGAAGAAAGGCCCGTGACGTGGAGCAAGCCCCCACCCCGGGCAGGTGTGCAGAGAAGGTGTCTTCAAAATCCAATTCCGGCTTCGATCGCGAGCAAGCCGACTATCTCGTCGGTTTGCATCGAACAGTCGAAGGAGGATTCGCCTGCTTCGCCCTCCGTGACATGAATCGCCTGCTCACCATCTCGGACCTGCAAGCGATCTTGAAGGCGCCTTCTGAAGTGCTGAAGTGCTGAAGTGCTGAGGTGGCCGGCGATGGATGGCCGTGAAGCAGACGGAAAGGAAAAAAGATAGGGATAAAGATAAGCAGCAGAAACGGTTGAAACACGATCGAGGCATAAAAACCGCCCGCGGAGGATACGGCGGCCCCGGATGACACGGATGAGCACTCAGTGTGCCATGGGGCCCATTTGTGTAGACAACATGCACCGCGCTTGTGGGTGGATCCAAGCGTTGGTCGTGGAGGTTGCAGTGAGCGGCGCATCATTGCGTTGACAGCGCATGGTGACCGTGAAATATTGCGGGAAACGCTATTATCCGACGGCGTGTGGCAGCAAGCTGCGGACGGCGGTGAAGCCGAGCCTTTTTTGTCTGGGAGTTCAATTGACCATGGATATGACCCTGATCGACCGACTCTTGGGCAGCGACGCGCCATACATCACGTATGCGGTGCCGGTGTTTTTCCTGCTGATCGGCATCGAGTTGTTGGCCGCGCGTTTCGAAGGAAAGCGGTACTATCGACTCAACGACTCGATCAACGATTTGAGTTGCGGCATCATCGAGCGGCTGCTGGTTGTGTTCATCCAAACAGGACTGTTCGCCGGCTACATTTTCATTTACCGGCACTTCGCTTTGCTGGACATGGAAAACCTCTCGCCCGCGGGCAAGTGGGTGGCTGCCATTGCACTATTGTTCGGGGTGGACCTGTGCTTCTATTGGTTTCACCGCATGGCCCACGAACTGAACCTGCCGTGGGCCGCGCATTCGGTGCACCATCAGAGCGAAGAATACAACCTGACCGTGGCCCTGCGGCAGGGCGCGTTCGAGCCGGCTGTGGCGTGGGTGTTTTACCTGCCGCTGGCGCTGATCGGTTTTCCGCCGCTGTGGTTTTTGGCCATGTCGTCGTTCAACACGCTTTACCAGTTCTGGGTGCACACACGGTTGATCGGCAAGTTGGGGCCGCTGGAGTGGGTGATGAACACGCCGTCGCACCATCGGGTACATCACGGGCGCAATCCGAAGTATCTGGATACGAACTACGCCGGCATGTTCATTATCTGGGACCGGATGTTCGGCACGTTTCAACCCGAGGAAGAAGAACCCGTATACGGCGTAACGCGCCCGTTGGCCACCTGGAACCCGATTTGGGCCAACCTGCAAGAGCTTTACAACATTTACCAAAAGGCCAGGCAGGCACGGCACTGGTGGGATAAGGTGCGCATCTGGTTCATGCCCACCGGCTGGTGCCCTGAGGGAGTGGAACCGGGGCCACCGGCGCCGGAGGTGACGGCCGAAACGGTGCAAAAGTACGACCCGCCGCTGCCCCGATCGCTGCGGCTTTACGCGCTGGTCCAGTTTGTGGTGGCATTGTGCCTGGGCACGTGGGTGCTGGTGCTGGCCGGTTCGCCCGAGCGGTCGATGTCGACAGCGGCGCTGGTGGTGTGGGCACTGGTGGTTACCGCCACACTGGTGGCGCTGGGCGCATTGCTCGATCGGCGGCGCTGGGCGCTTCGGGCCGATCTTGCACGCCTGGCGGTCACCGCGGTTTGGGTGGCCCTGTTCACTTGGGGACGACCGTGGGC
>WGDQ01000913.1 GCA_015493185.1 Planctomycetaceae bacterium | reverse complement strand
CTCTAACACCCTTGCCGGGCCAATGCGCTGTGTGAAAGCCCGTGAGAAACTGGGCGGACCAGGGCGACATTGTTCGTTGCGCAAAATTGTTTGCAATGCCCGTGGTTTTACTCGCACGATGCACGGCGTATTGGGTTGGCGTTCAGGATAACGCATTCTTGGCGGAAGTTCATCCGTGCAGCGATCGGCTCGCGAACGCGGTGGTGTGAACGCAACTACCGCAGGCATGGCCTGATGCGCATGCTGCCGGTCACGGTGAATCGGAAACCGCCCGTTCGGGGGCATGTGGCGGGGCCCTCGGAATAATCGTTTCATCCGGCACATTCGGTGCAAAAAGCAAATGCTTCGCAGGCCGCAGAACCGAAGAAATGAAACGAGGGGGCGGTCGTGGCTTGCGAGCCGACGACCCGAATCGGGATTGCGGTCGCATTGCAGCGTGCCGGCTGCTCGACCAGCGGAGAGCGACGGAAAGTTTGCTCGCCGTGGTTAGGGCTGGTGCGTGGCAAGCCGCCGCGACCCTTTTGCCGGCCGTGTTTCTTGCCCTCCCTTCCGGCTGGTCATCGAACCCGCAAACAGGCGTTGCCGGTTCCCGTCTGGCTGGTCGACGTGCGCACCCGGTGCCTGATCGACCTTCCGGTTCCCTTCGTTCCGGCCCGCACCGGTGCGGTTGGGAATGCATGCTGAGAATGCGACGGGAAGCGGCGCAGCGCCGGGCGGCCGGCAACAGAAATCGTGTGCTGAATCCTTGGGGGGAGGAAGACTCATGCATCGTCCGTGCGTTTCCAAAGCCGTACTTGCATTCTCACTGGTTTTATGCGGCGCGTTGCCGGTGTTGGCGGCCGGCACGGCGCATCGGTCGGAGCACAGTCGCAGCCGGCTGGCGGTGCGTTTCGTAACACCCCGCGAGCACGCGACCGAGCGGCCGCGTGAGCCGGCCGAAACGATCCGGGTGCTTTCCTATTACCCCGACGATGAATACCCCAACGATGCGCAGGCCGGGCCAACGTCGGACAATGCGCACCGGCATGGCGATCACCAGCACGCGGCCGGCGACGACCAGCGTGGCAGCACCGAGCCGGAACCGCTCGCTCCGGCGGAGCCGGACCACGAGGTGTTGCCGGACAACGGCCCCTGGCCCGCTCGAGATGCGTACTACGACGACGCGGACGGCTGGTCCGTGGATGCGGATACGGTGGTCGAAGGTGCAGTGGTGGATGGCCCGTTCGAAGAGCCGACGGTGCTGTACGAGACGGACGAGGCCGATTGGCTCGAGGCACCGTGCGACGATTGCGGCGTGCCCGGCGGCGCGACCGCTGGACACGGGTTTCGCATTGGTGGGTGGCTCGCCCAGGGTTTCACTTGGAACAGCGACAGCCCGGCTGATCGCACCAACGGCACGGTGACGTTCAACGATCGGTCGAACGAGTATCAGATGAACCAGCTTTATTTGTACATGGAGCGTCCGGTCGACCGGCGGCAGCGGCGGTGGGATATCGGCGGTCGGGTCGATCTGTTGTACGGCACCGATTTCCGCTTCACCACGGCGCGAGGGTTGGAAACCGATGTGGCTCCCAACGGCCAAATCCGGCAGCGTTGGAACAGCGACAACCGGCGGTTTTATGGCCTGGCAATGCCGCAGCTTTATATGGAAGTGGCCATGCCGTTGGCGGCGGGCACGAGCGTGAAGCTGGGGCACTTCTACTCTCCGCTGGGTTTCGAAAGCGTGATGGCGCCGCAAAACTTCTTCTACTCGCGGTCGTATTCGCGCCAATACGGCGAACCGTTCACGCACACGGGATTTCTGGTGAGCATGAACGTAACCGATCGGCTCACGCTGCACGGCGGCATGACTCGTGGTTGGGATACGTGGGAAGACAACAACAACGACCTGGGGCAGTTGTACGGCGCGAGCTGGCAAAGCGACGATCGGGCAACGTTGCTCGGGTTCATGATTCACATTGGCCGCGAACAGAACGAACCGCCGGGAGTCGACAACAACCGCATGGTGTACAGCCTGGTGTTGCAGCAGCGGCTGGCCGATTGGCTGCGCTATGTGGTGCAGCACGACCTGGGATTCGAGGACGATGCGGCCGGCAACAACCCGCTGCTCGACGCCCAGTGGGCGAGCTTGAATCAATACTTTCTGGTGGACCTGACCGAAACGCTCTCGTTGGGTTTTCGCGCGGAGTGGTTTCGCGACGGCAACGGTTCGCGCGTGGCGCGGGCGATGGGCGCTTCGGCCGACTATTTCGCCGGCACCTTGGGGTTGAACTGGCGCCCGTGCGAGTCGGTGGTGATTCGGCCTGAAGTGCGGTACGACTTTGTCGAAGACGACGTGCAGCCGTTCGACGACGGCACGGACCGAAATCAGATTCTCACAGCCGTCGACGTGCTGCTTCGCTACTGATCGGCCGAGCTCGCCATTGCCTGCACCAGGCCCAACATGGCTTGGTTACTGAACACCACGCGCCGGGTCGTAGCCAAGCTGTTTGGCCCGTTGCAGGTCTTCATCGGCCTGTGCTGTGTGGCCGAGGGCGCGGTGGGTCAGTCCGCGGTGGTGCAGGATGACGGCCAGCTCCTCCCGGGCAAGCCGCGTGCGGCGTTTTTGCCCGTTGGCTGAATCTGCGGTTTGCTCGTCGGCCTGCTGCAACTGCTCGTATGCACGCTGCGCAAGCTCGACCGCGCGATTCAAATCGGCCAGTGCGGCCTCGTGCTGCCCCAATCGGAAACGGATGTAGCCACGTGTATCGAGGTAGGCCGCCACTTCGTTTCCGTCTTTTTCGCCGCTCAGTTCAATGGCGTGTTCTATGTCGGACAGGGCGGTGTCGAGTTCCATATTGCCCAGGGCTCGGGCGTAGGCACGGTTGTTCCACGGCGCCGGGTCCGACTCGGGACGTAGTTTGATCGCTCGATTGCAATCGTCGATGGCTTCGCGAAAACGGCCGAGCCGTTGTAGCGCGGCGCTGCGTCCCGCATAGCCGCCGTAGTAGTGCGGGTTGAGCTCGATCACGCGATTGAAATCGGCCAGCGCCCCTTGCGGGTCGTTGCGTTCGAGTCGCACCTGGCCGCGGTGGTCGTAAACCAGCGGATCGTCGGGCAGCCAAGCAGCGGCGCGGTCGAGCAGGCGCTCGGCCTCCTCGAGATCGTCGGCCTGATAGCGCTGCTCGGCCTGCACGATGAACCACACGCCGGCCATCCGGTGGAAGCCACCCATGAGCAGCATGGCAGGACCGGCGAGTATCACAAAGACGGCCACAAGCGTGAGCGGCAGCCAAATCAGCCAGTTCTTTCGCCAGTGACGCGAGGTTGGTTCCGGCGGGGTTGTGGTCTGGCCGACGCGGGGTGGCTGAGGAACGGTTGCGACCATCGACGGCGTTTGCGGCCCCTCGCTCCGTTGTGCGCCGCGATGCTCTGGCGAAGAACCATGATGCTCTGGGGAAGAACCGCCGGGCGGCTGCTCGGGCGAGGCGGCCGGCGCAACCTGTGGAGAAGTGTCGGCGGCGCCGGTTTGCGATGCCGAATCGCCTGCCAACTCGGCCGCCACCGGTTCGACTTCGGGATGCCCGCTCTGCGTGGCATCGGGCGATGCCGTAGACGAACGGCTGAGCGATTCATCGGCCGACGGGTCGGCGGTGGGAGGTTTGCCAGACATGGAGCGTGCACCGACGTTTTGGTGAGATCTTCGAGTCCGAGTGGTTGACCGTCGAAGCAGACCGATAAGACGACGCCTGTTGCGGAAGGCATTGGCCCGGCGGCCCAGTGCCCGCGGCGGCCGGCGTACCTCCACAACAGGTTGGTTGCCGGCGCGGTGGCCGAACGTTCTTTGCGTGAATCGCGGTCGCGGGTCGGTTGGACAGACGGCCCCCTGCCCTTCTGCGATCATTGGGCCTACCCTGCGATGGTCCGGCCGGATGGGTTTGGACCCGTTGGGGGTGGTTGAACCCTTGTGCCAGGGGCCTTTTTCAGCTTAGGGCCTGTTGCCGGTTCAAGAAAGGGCGACCAGTGGCGTTCTGGCACCTCCCAGTAAGCGGGCGAGCGGGCTGGCTGCGCCGTGATGGCCGAATTGTGCTGAAAAAGTGCCCGGGCTTCGACACGTGCCGGCGTGTGGGTGGGAGGGGTGTGAG
>WGDQ01000912.1 GCA_015493185.1 Planctomycetaceae bacterium | reverse complement strand
GCTGCTGACGGCCGTGTTGTTCTGGAACCTGTTGATCAACGTCACGTATTTTGCGGTGTCATCGATCGTGAGTTTGCGGCTCGAGGGCGTGGGCCATCGGGCCGAAGCCACGGAGTTCGCGCTGCTGTCGCTGCTGCTGGTGATTTTGTTCAGCGAGATGTTGCCCAAGAGCTTGGGGGTCTCGCAGTCGCGGTGGATGGCGTCGTTGCTTGGCGTGCCGCTGGGCGTGGCCGTGCGCGTGCTGGATCCGATTATGACCGGCCTGCGGGTCGTGAACCTGTTGTCGCGACGGTTGGTGTGGCCGGGGTTCAAGCCCGAGCCGTATCTGGAGGTGGAAGACCTGGAACGGGCCGTGCGGCTGTCGACCTCAGATGCGGCGCTGCGCGAGCAAGAGCAGATTGTGCTGCAAAACATTCTGGCCCTGTCGCAGATCAGCGCGGAAGAAATGATGCGACCGCGGCGGTGGCTGAAGACGCAGCGTCCGCCGGTGGCGCTGGCCGACCTGGGGGGCGAGCTGCCGCCCAGCGGCTACGTGTTTGTGACCGAACCCGACAGCGACGAGCTGGCCGCGGCCATTCCGCTGATGCGGATGGCCTACATTCCGGAAACGCACTTGGAGTTTCACGCCGAGAAGGTGGTGTATGTGCCGTGGTCGGCCAGCGTGGCCACGGCGATGGACACGATGCGGGGCAAAGACCGGCGCGTAGCGGCGGTGATCAACGAACTGGGAGAAACGATCGGCGCCCTGACGTTCGACGACATTCTGGATACGATTTTCTCGCCACAGGCCAGCCGCAGTTCGCGATTGTTGCAGCGAGAGCCGATTCTTCAGGTTGGCCCCAATACCTGGCACGTAGTGGGCATGACCACGCTGCGACGGCTGGCCGCGGCGCTGGACGTGGAACTGCCCCCGAGCAAAAGCGTGACCGTGGCCGGCGTGGTGCAGGAACTGCTGGAACGGCTGCCCACCGCGGGCGATCGCTGCACGTGGGGGCCGCTGGAGTTTCACGTGCTCGAGGTCTCGGAGCGCGGGCAACTGCTGGTTGAGGTAACGCGTCGGTCTCGAACCACCGAGGGGGATCGCTCGCGATGATCGTTTGGGCACTGGTGGTGGGCTTGATTGGTCTGGGGCTGAGCGCCTTTTTCAGCGGGTGCGAAACCGGCTTTTACCGCGTGACGCGGTTGCGGCTGCTGCTCGACGCGCTGGGCGGCGATCCGATTGCGCGGGGGCTCTCGTGGCTGACCAATCATCCGACGTTCTTCGTGGCCACAACGCTGGTGGGCAACAATCTGGCCAACTATCTGGTGTCGCTGGCCATTGTGATGGGGGCGCAAACGCTCGCGCCCGAGGCGAATCATTTGCCGGAGATCGTTGGTCCGATTCTGCTGGCCCCGCTGTTGTTTGTTTACGGCGAGTTGCTGCCGAAGTATTTGTTTTTCCAGGCGCCCTATCGGTTGTTGCGACGGGCCGGGCCGCTGTTTCTGGTGTTTACCGGACTGTTTGCCCCGCTGAGCGTGATGCTGTGGGCTTTCAGCAAGCTGTTGGAGCGGGCCATGGGGGCCTCGCCGCAACGCGTGATGTCGACACTGGCACGGCGCGAGCTGCAACGTGTGTTTGAAGAGGGGCACGAAGCCGGGCTGCTGAAGCCCACGCAGCGGCAGCTTGCTCAGGGGTTGTTTGCGGTAGCCGAGCGTCCGGTGGTTCAGTTTGCCCGACCGGCGCAGCGCGTGGCCCGGGCACGTCTGGATATGCCCAAGGACGAAGTGCTGCGGTTCGCGCGGCGACACCGGACGCCGTTTTTGCCCGTCGAGCGCTCGATGCAAGATCGCGAACTGGTGGGTTACGTGCGGATTGCCGACTTGATGCTCGAAACCAGCGATGCGATCCGCCCCATTCGACCGCTGCCGGCCATTGCGGCGCAAGAAACGCACCTGGCGGCGCTCATGCAGTTGCACACCACGGGCGAGCAACTGGCCCGCGTGGTTGATGCATCGGGCAATACGGTGGGCATTGTGGCCATCGACGATTTGCACAAACCGCTATTTCATGGCGGACGATGATCCATGAGGCGGTCGTGCAGCCGCCACACCAGATGTACCTTCCAGGCACACCGCGCGACGGACCGGTTCCGGCGGGCAGCATAACACCGAGAGAAGACGGCACAGCATCGACAGCGCAACCGTGTGCCGCTGTTCGGTGCCGTTCGACAGTGAACGGCACCGAACAGCGGCACACGGTTGCGCTGTCGATGCTGTGCCGTCTTCTCTCGGTGT
>WGDQ01000911.1 GCA_015493185.1 Planctomycetaceae bacterium | reverse complement strand
CTCCAATTGGCGCCGCTCAGCCACGTGTTCCGGGCGCGCCCAGCGCGCTGAAGTGTGGCGGATTGGGACGGTACTTTCGGGGGAGTGTTGCCCGGCATGCCGCAGTCTTGCTGCCCTTCTTATGGGCATGTTCACTTGCGCGTGCTCGAACAACGGCGTTGGTAGTCCAACGGTCCGGTAAGCACCACCGACGAGCGGATCATCCGACGCGCTTCCCGATTGCAAACGGTGCCCATCGTGCCGCTCGGCGAGCATCGACGCATCGACGTAGAAGGCACATGAGAAAAGGGCCGACCGTCGTTGCCTCGCGGCATAAGCAGACAGCCATCGCGACGACCGCCGGAGAGGCGGTTCCAAGGTGCCGTCATCATCGTCCAACACGGCAAGGCTGGCCATGTGCCCCCGAATAGCGCTGCACCTCGACAGCAACTCGGCGAGGTGTCCAGTGCAGGGGGCGGACGGAGGACTGCTCTGCCGCTACTGGTGTTTGGCCATAGCGACGCGATCGGCGTTGTGGCTGCGATGCCGGTTGGTCGCAAAACGCGACGCCATGTGAGAAGACCACATATGCGGCCGGGGCTTCAAGCCTCGCGGACTGTGGCCGGTTTTCTGGCAGGGCACGTTTCTTTTGACGAGGAGAAGGGAAAAGCGACAGGCAAAGGGCCTTGCGTCGGCATCGGGCCAGCGGGTTTTATTGACCGTTGGTTTTCCGCTTTTCAAGGCATTTGCGGCGCCGTCGTGCTTGCCGGTTGTAGGGCCAACGGCACGTTTGGCGAAGCGGGTGCGTCAATGGCTGCGCGGTAGGTGGGCTTTTTGTTGACGGCCCTAGGGGCGAACCTAAAATAGACGCGTTTGCATGGGAGTTTGCCCCGCTGAGGGAGAAGTTTACCCGACTGAAGGACGCCTCAGGAGATGCGTCGCCCCCTCTGCGGGGAAGCTCGAAACCGATCGGCGCAAGCGACGCTTATCGGCATCGGCGGATGCCAATCGTAGCCGCCGAACCTGGACGGCGACGGCCCGATGCAATGGCGACTTGCGGGTGCAGCGGCTTTTCCTGCGTGTTTCTTCATGTTTCGCGTTTTTGGCTACTGACGAAAGACGACACCGATGCGAGATGAAAAGGTGCTGACCGCCCTGCCGGTGTTCAACGAAGTGGCCCATGTTTCGCAAGTGTTGGCCGAAGTCCGACACTACAGCGCGCACATTCTGGTGGTCGACGACGGCTCGACCGACGGCACCACGCAACGACTGGCAGGCGAACCAGACATCGAGATGGTGCGGCACGCGCGCAATCGAGGCTATGGCGCGGCCTTGCGAACGGCTTTCTCGTTCGCCATGTGGCAAGGCTACGATGTGGTGGTCACGATCGACTGCGATGGCCAGCACGAACCGCAGCGCATCCCCCAATTCGTCGAAGCCGCGCGACAGGCCGACATCGTCTCGGGCAGTCGCTACCTGCGGCGTTTTGCCGGCGACAGCCAGCCGCCTTCTGATCGACGCAAGATCAATCGCCAGGTCACGGCCGAGTTGAACCGCCGCTTGGGGCTGCGGCTGACCGATGCCTTCTGCGGGTTTAAGGCCTACCGGGTCGATGCGCTCCGCCGGCTGAAGATCAGCGAAAACGGTTATGCCATGCCGCTGGAGCTTTGGGTTCAGGCGGCTGCCGCCGGGTTGCGCATTGTGGAATTGCCCGTGCCGCTGGTTTATCTTGATGAAGAACGCTCGTTCGGCGGCGCGTTGGACGATCCGTTCACCCGGCTGGAGTATTATCATTTGGTGTTGGACCGCAGCATTGCGGCGGTAGATCGCGGGCGCGAAACGCGGCCCTGGACGGGAACCCTGTTGGGAGAAGTCGCTGGATGAGCTGTTTGGATGAGGCGATACTCCAACGGCGCCGACTGCGGGCCCCGCGCGACGACCGCACGTCGCTGGTCGATCCGCCGTTTGCCAGCGTTCCCGCGCTGCTGTCAACCAATGCCCAACGCGCAGCCACCTACGACGTCGATCTGTCGGGCCGCACGCTGAGCGAACTAAGCGCGCTGGCCCGTCGTGAACTGATCGACGAGGCCTTTCGCTACACGAGCCAGTATCGCGACGTGCGCCGTCCCGACGCGGCACAGGGCGACTCGCGGCGGCTCGTGTTTCTCAGCGGGCACCAGCCCGAGCTGTTCCACCCCGGCGTTTGGTTCAAAAACTTCGCGCTCTCCAGGCTGGCTGAAAAGTACAATGCCGTTGCTGTTCATCTGCTGATCGACACCGACACGCTCAAAGCCCCGTCGATTCGCGTACCGACGGGCACCGTCGAACGACCAAGCATCGAAACGGTCGTGCTCGACGCCTCGGCCCCAGAACTGCCCTACGAAGAGCGCCCTGTTGTCGACCGGGGGCTGTTTGCCGGCTTTGCAGAGCGCGTTGAACGGGCGATTCGCGAGCTCGTGCCCGATCCGTGTGTTGGCGAGCTGTGGCCTTTGGTGCTCGATGGGGTGGATGACGAACCACGCTTGGGGACATGCCTGGCCCGCGGGCGTCATCGCCTGGAAGGACGCTGGGGGCTGGAAACGCTCGAACTTCCGCAAAGCCACGTTTGCCGGTTCGATGCATTCCGCTGGTTCATGGCCCATTTGCTGTTGCACCTGCCCCGCCTGTGGGAAATCTACAACGAGGGCATCCGCTGTTTCCGCCAGGTGAATCACGTGCGCAGCCGCAACCATCCGGCGCCGGAACTGGAGGCAGAGGGTGACTGGCTTGAAGCACCTTACTGGGTATGGACCGCCGAGAACCCCGTGCGCCGGCGGCTTTTCGTGCGACAACAGGCCGATCGTCTCTGGCTCACCGATCGGCATGGTTTCGAAACGCACGTGCCGCTCGAAGCCGATCACGATGCCGAGCGAACAGCCCAGGCCCTCGCGCTGCTCGAGCAACGCGGCGTTCGGCTGCGGTCGCGGGCGCTGATCACCACGATGTTTGCCCGATTGGTGGCGAGCGATCTGTTCCTGCACGGCATTGGTGGTGGCAAATACGACGAACTCACCGATTGGATCGTGGTGCGGTTTTTCGGTGTGGAACCACCCGAATTCATGGTGCTAACAGCCACGCTGCACTTGCCCGTGGCGCGGCAGCACGCCACGCCCGACGACTTGCGACGCATTGATCGGGCGCTGCGCGATCTGACGTTCAACCCCGATCGTTACCTGCGAACGCGCGCTAGTGGTGAGCCGCTGCCGGCGGAAATCGTGCGTTGGATCGAGCAGAAATCGCATTGGATCGCCACGCCCGCCACGCCGCAGAATGCAAGGCAGCGCTATCTGGCCATCCGGCAGGCAAACGAGGCCTTGCAGCCACATGTGGCTTCGCACCGCGCGGCGCTGCTGAGCGAGCGGCAACAGACGCTCGCCGCATTGCGTCGCGAAGCGATTCTGGCTTCGCGCGAGTACAGCTTTTGTCTCTACCCATCCGAGATGTTGAGGGATTTTTTACTGGAAATTAGCGCACTGAATCCCTAACTTATTGGCAAGGTCACGGATCGGTTCAGCCAATTAGCCAATCACGGAAGGGATGCGACATGTGCGCCACGTTCTCGCCGCCGGCACGAGGCTCAGTGCGTGTTCGAGAACCCTTAGCCAACATCGCGGACCCTGTCGAGGCGTCGAAACAACGATCGCGATCTCGATCGGCAGACCAAGAATGTCGGAACGACGTCGCCGGTCTCGGCCATCGGAGCGGCCGATTCTTGCTTCCGCTCGAGGCCGCACGGCGCGGTTCGCCGGCAATCGAAGCACCCGATGTCGAGGTGGCCAACGCGGGCGACCATGCGGCGGTGCATCGCTTTTTGCTCGAGGTGTTTCAAGGCCCCTCGCGAGAGGCGTTTTACGCCTCGCTCGACGATCCCTTCTACGAACCGAGCGATCGGCTGGTGGTGAAAAACGGCCATCAGGTCGTCGCGCATTTGCACATGACGCGTCGTGTGTGGCGGTTCGGCCGGTGCAGCTTTCCGGCGTCGGGGCTCTGTGGCGTGGGCACCTCGCCCGAGTTTCGCGGACGGGGCTATGCCAGCCAGTTGCTCGCCACGGCCCAGCACTTGCTCGACGAAGACCAGACGGCGCTTTCCATCTTGCGCACTTCGGCCCCCGAATTCTTTCGCCCTTGGGGATGGATTGTTTGTGGTCGCCATAGCCATGCCCGGGCCAGCACGCGCGACTTGCTTGCGCAGCTCCGACTGTCGAGGCATATGCAACGCGAACGCGCCTTGTGCGTGCGACCTTGGCGGCAAGTAGAGCTGGCCGGCCTGCTGCGTTTGCACCAGTCGTGCATTGCTCGGTGCTACGGTTGCTACGAGCGCACCGAAGCCTATTGGCGATGGCTTGTGAGCCGCAGGTTGTTCGACCAGATTCTCGTGGCGGTCGAGGGCGGCAATGCGTCGGACGACGAAGACTGCCGCGGCACGATTGTCGGCTTTGCCGTTACGCGAGAAGATCGTGTGTTGGAAGCCATGGCACACCCGGATCGGCCCGGCGTTGCCTTACGGCTGTTGGCCCGTGCGTGTCGCGAAGCCATCGAACGCGACTACCACACCATTTATCTGCACGCCCCGGCCGGCGACCGGCTGTTGAACTATTTCGATCGGGCCGGTGGCCAGCGCCTCGAGTCGGAGCGGTATCAGGGTCAGGTCTATATGGTGCGGCTGCGCGACCCAATGGGGTTTCTGCGTGGGCTATTGCCCGAGTTGCGTCTTCGGGCCGACCGCGCGGGGCTCGCACGACCTTGCGAGTTGGGCTTTGCCATCGACGGTCGGAAATACCAGATGGCCCTCACGCGCCGCGGCGTGAAGATCTCTCGCGATCGCCTCGGGCGCAGCTATTTGGAAATGCGAGGCCCCGACTTCATCCGTATGCTGCTCGGGCATTTGGATCTCGCAACAGCGATCGACGACGGTCGGGTGCAGGCCTCGACCCGCGTTGCACAGAGCATGGCGCAAAGTTTGTTTCCGCCGTTGCCGCTCTGGCGGCCGCCGCTCGACGATCTGGCCGGATAGGGCGGCAGCCCACCAGCAAGCAGCCAGCCGAAAAACGCCAGACACAAACAAACGCGGTGGGCCGCAAGTAAGCTGCGCTCTGAAGAAAAATGCTTGTGTGAAGGGCCCGGGCGAAGTTGCTCACGGGGCCGAGCCCAACACTTCTTGGCAAACCCGCACCAGATTGTCGGCCGTCAGTCCATAGTGTTCGTAGATCACGTTGTAGGGAGCTGAAGCCCCAAACCGATTGACGCCCACCACACGGCCGTGGCTGCCGACATATTTTTCCCACCCTTGATCAACGCCTGCCTCGATGGCGACGCGGGCCGTCACTTCGCCGGGCAGCACTTCGGCCCGATAGGCATCGTCCTGCTGCTCGAAAAGCTCCCAACTCGGCATGCTGACTACTCGGGCAGCCACTCCCTGCTGGCACAATGTTTGCCATGCCTCGACGGCCAGCGACAATTCGCTGCCGCTGGCCAGCAAAATCAGCGCCGGCGGTTTGCCATTGGGCGCGTCGGCCAGCACGTAAGCGCCTTTGTGCAGACCGTCGGCCGGGGCGAACTTTTTGCGGTCGAGCGTCGGCAGCTTCTGTCGCGTAAGCACCAGCGCCACGGGCCGGTCGTCAATCTGCATGATGGCTCGCCATGCCTGACTGGCTTCGTTGGCATCGCCAGGACGGATGACCACTAAACGCGGAATTGCTCGTAGCGAGGCCAAATGCTCGACCGGCTGATGCGTGGGGCCGTCTTCCCCCACGCCGATCGAATCGTGGGTGAAAACGAACGTCGAGGGAATTTCCATCAGCGCGGCCAGCCGAATCGAGGGGCGGCAGTAGTCGCTGAATACGAGGAACGTAGAGCCGTAGGCCCGCAGACCGCTGAGGGTCAGCCCGTTGACGATGGCCGCCATGGCATGTTCGCGAATGCCGAAGTGCAGATTGCGCCCCGCCGGGTTGTCGGCCGAGAAATCGCCCGCGCCCTCGAACTTCAGGGTGGTTTTCGTCGAGGCGGCCAAATCGGCCGAACCGCCGATAATCCACGGAATGCGGGCCGCCACGGCGTTGAGTGCTTTGCCGCCCGTATTGCGGGTGGCATCGCCCTTTTCATCTGCGCCGTATTCAGGCAAGTCGGCATCCCAGCCGTCGGGCAGTTCGCCCCGCGACATCATCTGCCACATGCCGGCTTCTTCCGGATACTCTCGCTGAAACGCTTCCCACTGTTGTTGCCATTGTTCACGCAGTTTGCCGCCACGTTGGGCCAGTGCGCCGTGAAAATGTTCGACCGCCTCGGGCGGCACAAGAAACTTGGCGTCCTCGGGCCAGCCGTAAAAAGCCTTGGTGCGGCGAATTTCGTCCTCGCCCAGCGGCGCGCCGTGTGCAGCCGGTGTGTCTTGCTTGGTT
>WGDQ01000910.1 GCA_015493185.1 Planctomycetaceae bacterium | reverse complement strand
GGCCTGAAGTGCTTTGACGGCGGCGGCCAGTTTCTCGTCGCTCTGCTTCGCAGCGGCCGCCAGGGCTTCGGCCTTTTTGACCGTTTGCGCGTGCAAGGCGCTCGACTCTTTGGCCAGGGCGGTTGCTTTGGCAACCAGCGCCTCGGCTGCGGCACGCGCGTCGGCGAGTTCTTTGCTTTGCGGATCTTTGGCGGCGGCCTGGGTGAGCGACTTGAGCGCGGCCTGCGCGGCTTGAAGCGCCTGTTGGTGGGCCTGCGAAGCGGCGGCCCATTGGGCCACCACGGCGGCGATGGCCTGAGATTCGAGCTTGTGGCGGGCCGCCAACTTTTCGGCAGCGGCCTTGGCCTCGGTGGCCGCCTTGAGTGCGGCCTGTGCGTCGGTCACGTGTTTTTCCGCCTTGGCAACGGCTTGGGTGGCCGCTTGGGCCTCGCTTTTGGCCGTGGCCAGCGCTTTTTCGGCAGCGGCCAGCGCTTCGGTCGCCTTTTTGGCGGCGGCCGATTTGGCATCGGCATCTTGCTGCACGCCCTTGAGCACGCCCTGATAGGCGGCCAGCTTTGTTGCCGCGCGTTGCTCAGCCAGTTTGAGATGCTGCACGGTCTTCACGGCCTCGACATCGCCCTGGATGTCGGCCACGGGTTTGCCATCGGCTGCGTTCCAGAGCCGGACCAGCTTGGTTTCGCCGGCCGAGGCGATTCGCGCGCCATCGTTGCGAATGGCCACGGCGCGCACCGGCGCACCGTGGTTGATTTGCAAGGTTTGCTTGCCCGAGGCGACTTCCCAAACACGGATCGAGCCATCTTGTCCGGCCGAGACGAAGCGATTGGCATCGCCGGGCCAGGCGACGACCACGCGCACCGGCCCGCTATGACCGGAGAGCGTGCGCGGTTCGGCGGGTGGGTTGGGCCAAAGGTAAACAAGGCCGTCGTCGCCGGCGCCGAGCAGGGTTTTGCCGTCGGCCGTTGCGGCCAGCGCGTTGATTCTGGCCGGCGTGTCGAGCGTGTGCAGCAGCTTGGCATCGGCCACGTTCCAGACGAGCAGCTTGTTGTCTTCGGTCGAGGCGAACAGTTGGCTGCCGTCGGGCACCAGTGCGATGGCGACGATCGGCGCGGCGGCGCCTTCGAGGCGGCCGGTGACGTCGCCGTTTTGCGGATGACGCACGACCACGACGTTGTCTTCCACGGTGGCCAAACGCTGGCGGTTGGCGCTCAGGGCCATTTGCGGGGCGGCCTGACCTTGCAGCCCATCGTCGTCGAGCGGTGCGTTGGCCGTGCGCTGCCAGAGCTTCACCACGCGATAGCCGCCCGAGGCGAGCAGGCGACCGTCGGGCGAGAAAGCGAGCGACTGCACCAGGTCGCGATGGGCAACGCCCGCGGCGTATTGTCCGGCCTCGCGCAGCACCGGATCGGTAAGCCGGCCCAGCGTGCGGCCCGTGGGCACATGGTAGATGAAGATCTGGCCAGCGCGACCGCAGGCAGCATATTGCCCATCGGACGAGAGCGCCACGGCATAAATGGGGTTGACGCCCGGCGGGAGCGGCTGCCAGGTGATTTGGCGTGCGTTGCCGGTTACCGTGCCCTTGGCCCCCTGGTCGATCCAAAGTTTCAGCAAGCCGAGCTCTTCGCTGGTGAGCGGCTTGGCGCCCACCTTGTTGTCGGGCGGGGGCATGACCGGATCGTTCTGGGCCGAGGCCACTTCGAGCAGATAGCTTTCGGCACCGTTGCCGGGCGTGACCACTTCGCCACTGGCGCCGCCTTTGCGAATGGTTTCGGGCGTTTCCAGCACGAGCTCGCCTTTGGCGTCGCTGGCGTTGTGGCAGGCCAGACAGTTGCGTTTGAGAATGGGCAGAATCTCGGTCTCGAAGTCGACCGGCTTGTCGCGCTTGATTTCGGCAATCGGGATCGGCTGCGGCTCGGCCTGGTCTTCGTCGGCCGCGCGCAGCGACCCCGGAACGGCCCACTGCGCGACCAGCAACCCGAGAAGCACGGCACCGAGCAGCATTGCCGGGCGCGAACGCTTTGCCGGAAGTGGGCAGCGCGATGATGGAGCCGGTGTGCGGCACGCCGGCGCCGAAGCGGCCGGTTGTGTGGGCGCGATGATGCGCGCGTGGCCGGGCGAGCACGTTTTGCATCCGATGCGGGATGCGTGGCCGCTGCGAGCCACGCGATTGGGTGCGCGGCCAAAAACAGCGCGGGAGGACGGTAAACCGGAGGGATGCATGCGATGGTTCACGTCGCGGCTCCGTAGGGCTTCAGAAAAGAGTGGGCTTGGTGTGTGCCCGGTGGCTCAGAACGTTGCCATCGGCGCGTGACGATTGGCGCGGTGGCTTGTTGCAGCGATGCGGCGCGGCAGGCACGTGTGCCGGCAGCGGGCGATCGGCTTTGCGCTTGTGCACCTCGGGCGATCATTTTTGCACGTTGAGTGTGATGGGCTGATGGACCTCGATCGTCCGGCCGTCTTGCTCGATGCGGGCGCGGACGACCACATGAGCATGCTGGCCTTCAGTGGCATCGGCCGCCGCCGCGACGGCGAGTTTCGCCTGATTGGCGTCGGCCGGAACTTCGACTTCGGGGGCCGTGATGCCGGAAACGCCGGCGGGCAGTTGCAGGTCGAGCTTCACGGCGCCGGTCGCTCCGTTGCGGCGCTTGACCTCGACCGGAATTTCGATGGAACCGCCCCGCTTGATGGCACCGCCGCCGGGCACTTTGGCGGTGAGCGTCAGCGGCGCCGGCTCGATGGTGAATGTGACGGCGTTGCTCGGCAGGTAGATCACGCGATCGGAGGCTTTCTTGTCGTTCGGCTTTTTGACCGATACCTTGCTCGTGGCTTGCAGGAAAAGGCTGTAGCGGCCGGGCGGAGCGTTTGGCTGAATGAACAGATAAAAGATGCCCTCGCTCTGATCGGGTTTGAGGCTCAGCGCGAAGGGTTGCACGTTGGGGGGCAGCAGCACGCCGGCCAGATCGATTTGCCCTTTGAACTCACCGTGGCGGACCGCCTTGATGGGCACGGCCAACTGCTGGCCCTGCGGCACGGTGATGTTGCTGGGCCATGCGGCATCGACGCGGAAAGGGTCTGTTTCGCCGACTGAGAGAACGAGCGCCCGCGACAAGCGAACGCGGCCGGGGGGGCCTGCCGCCGACCAAACGACAGTGGCCGATCGGGCCTCGCGCGTTTGCTCGCTATCGCCGATTTGCGCCTTGCCGATAAGGCGAATCGGACCGTGCCAATCGGCTGCGTCGGCGGCTGCGGTGAGAATGAGCCGGGCTTCGCGCTGCCCCGGGCCGATGGTGAGCGGATCGGCCGAGACGCCCGCGGGCAGGCCCTCGACGGTTACGTCGATGGGGCCATTGAAACCGTGCTGACGGAAGGCGAACACGCGCACTTGCTGGCGACCCGCCTTGCGAAGCCGCAGCGGCCAGGGGTCGATTGCCTTGCGCTGATTGGCGTCGGTCAGATTGCGCGGCTTGGCCGGTGTGGCAACAAGGCGGAAGTCGGGAGTTTCCGGCCGGATCGACACGCGATAAACCAACGAGGCGTCGCCACGCAGCTCGCGGTAAAGGTCAGCCAGACGAATGCGGTACGTGGCCTTGGCGGGCGCCTTGAGCCGATACACCGGATCGTCGCTGGGGGCTTCGGCGTAAAGGCGAAAGTCGGCCGTGCCGTCTTTCTGGTAGTCGATTGCCGCCAGGTCTTTCACCTGTTGTTGGCCTTTGTCGTTGGTGGTGACCATTTGCACCAGCAGATGCGGATCGGTGGGCGCGCCGGCGCGGGTGGAGATGACCTCGATCCAGAGCACCTGGTCCTTCTCGGCTTCGAAATGCAGCCAATCGACATCGCCGCGGCTTTGGAACTGCCCGGCCACCTCGCAGGGAATGCTGAGCGGCTGGCTTTGGTCGGGTGTGTCGTTGGGTTCGTGTTCCAGCACCACCGGGGCGGTGGCCCGGGCAATGTGGATGGCGTTTGAAGGCCCCAACTCGCTGGAAAGCCTGAAAGCGGCGGCGTCGATCGCGGCTTCGTGCACCGGCACGTAGTCGGCCCATTGGAAGCGTAGCAGCTTGCTCACTTCGTCGGGCAGCGTGAACGGCACCTCGCGACGCTCGAGCGGGCGGCCGTCGTGTCCCACGGCATCGGTGGCGGCGCCCTCGGGCAGGTTGCGACCGAACAGCGCGATGTTGGTCTGTTCGGGCCCGGCAGCCACGGCCGGCGGCATGGCGAAATCGAGATACGGCTTGCGGCTGATCAGCAGGCGGTAAAAGTGTTCGTTGCCGCCGCCGTAGGTGAAATCGAACACCTTGAGCACGTACTGGCCATCGGCCGGAACGACGAAGTCGATGAGCGGTTCGCGACGATGGAAGTCGCGACTGGCCGCAAGGCGTACGTTTTGCGCGTCGTAGAGTACGAGCGTGGCGTCCATGCGCGAGTCGATGGTTTCGGCCAGGCAGGAGATGACCAACCGCTGACCGGCCGTGGCGGTGAAGCGGTAGAAGTCGACATCGGCCGCCTTGTTCGATCGGCCGTCGACGAACGTTTCCAACGGCAGTTCGGTGGCTTGATCGGGCCGATCGTTCGGCTCTTTTTCGACGATTTGCGCTTGCGGGCCGACGACGAACATCCGCGGGTTGGAAACGCCGTAGTTGCCGCTGGCGCGAACTTCGTAGCGACCCGGCGGCACGTCGGCCGCAATGCTGACCACAAACTGCTTGGCGACGGGCTGCGGTTCTGCTTTGCCCTCGACCTTTTGCGTTTTCTGCACGGCCGTGATGCCGGGATGCGAGAAGATGAGCTGATGGACGCCATCCAGATCGGCGCCCGAGGTGATGGTCAGCTCGAGCTGCGTGCCCTGCTTGCCGCCGGTGGGAAAGATGGCCATCAACTGCGTGGTGGGCAGTTGGGCCCGAGCGGGTGTGGCAACGCTGAGCAGCGCACCAATCAGCACCAGGAGCAAACGCCCGCGTTGCCAATGCGGCGCCACGACGATCGGCCGGCACGTGCCGGTGTGTGGGCGTTTGTCAGCCGAGAATTTCCGGCACAGCACGGTGAGCGGAAACAAGACGTTGCCAACGTTCATGAGCGGCACCTTGGGGCGAATGTTGGATCGGAGAAAATGCGTTCGCTTGCCCGCTTAACGGCCGGGCCGCGGTCGAGACCCCGGCGAACGGTATGCGTGGCGAAGTGCGTGGCGATCACGGTGTATCGAAGAGTGAGGAATAACGATGGACAACGGGAACAACGGGAATCAGGGAATCATCTATGGCGCAGATCAAGCATCGTGGGGCGATGCGGCGTTGCACGCGCACGTTGTTGTGGAACCGTGTTGGCTGGACCAATGTGCGGTGGAAGCTGCTTCCAGGGGGCGGGAGCCGCCGGCGACGATTGGCCGCGGCGGCTGAAAGTGTGGGATTTTCAATCACTGATCCGACGAGGACCGCGCCCGTGCGCCGGTTGATCGGAACGCGGCTGCGGAAACCTCGACAACCAGTATAACCCGATCGATCGATAGATGCCTTTTCGTTTCCGTTGGGAAACGGCCCGGTTCGCTCGCCGGCGCAGCTAGGCGACGTTGGATGGCGACGTTGGATATTGTGGCCTTTCGCCATGGGCCACCGCAACGGCCGGCCGCGCGACCAAACGTGTGGCGCGATGTCGGGCTAGTGGGCGAATGAACGAATGAATGAACGGGACGTGGATGAATCGCCCGAGCGTGCCGTTGATTGAAGGCACATCCGCGCGCCCTGGTGCGCCACAGCGCGCTGTGACCCGTTGGCTGGGCGTCCACGCGGCGCGGAACCGGCGCGGCCACGCTGGTGGGAGAAAGACGCGGGGTTGATCGGGGAATCAGTGGTTGAACAGGAATTCCTTGGTGTTGATCAACGCCCAAATGATGTCTTCGTAGGCCTGCTGCTTGTTGTCGCGCTTGTCGATGTGTGCCAGCGCGACGCGCAGTTCTTCCTCAGCGGGTGGTCGGGAGAAGGCCCAATAGTAGAGCTCGGTTACTTTTTCCTGGTCGCTGCGCGACTTGTCGGCGGCCAACTGGGCGGCACGGCCGTTTTTGGCGGTGAGCTTGCCCTGGATTTCGGCCGAGTTGAGCAGGTGCAGGCTTTGGGCCAGATTGGCCTCTTGCGAACGCTCGCATTCGCAGGCGGTATCGGCTTCGGGCCGACCGAAGACGGTGAGGAAGTAGGTATTGGCCCCCTGGTCGGGCAGGGCCACGGCGCGGGTTCCCGGCGGTAAACCGGAAAACGACGTGCTGGTGTTGGTCACCTGATTGATGGCATCGAGCAACACCTCGGCCGTGAGCCGTTTGGGATAGAAGCGCGAGAAGTTTTGTTTGTCGGTCTCGTTGTACTCATTGGGCACCGCACTGAGCTGGTAGGTTTTCGACGTGCAGATGGTGCGGATCAGGTGTTTCAGGTCGTAGCCGCTATTGGCGAAATCCGAGGCCAGGGCATCGAGCAGCTCGGGGTTCGATGCCGGGTTGGTCACGCGCATGTCGTCTTCCGGGTCGACCAGACCGCGGTCGAAGAAATGTTTCCAGTAGCGGTTGACCAGCGCACGGGCAAAGAAGGGGTTGTCTTTGGCCGTCATCCAGTCGACCAGCTTTTGGCGGGGATCTTCATCGGGCGGTATGTCGAGCGGTTCGGCACCCAAGCCGGCCGGCTTTTCGTTCTGGCCGGTTTTCGGGTTTTTGGCCACCGGCACGCCGCGATTGTGGAAGATGCGCTGCTCGCCCGGCTCGGACGAGGCCTTGCGGCCGATACGCGAGAAGAAGGCGGCAAAGCTGTAGTAGTCGTGCTGGCTCCACTTTTCGAATGGATGGTGATGGCAGCGGGCACATTGGATGCGCAGGCCGAGGAAGAGCTGGGCCGTGTCTTCCACCTGCTGGTTGATGTCTTTCACTTCGCGATACCAGATCACCGGCGGATGCTGGCTCGAATCGCCGGCGGCGGCCAGAATTTCGCGCACGAACTGGTCGTAGGGCTTGTTGTTGTAGAGGCTCTCGCGAATCCACCAGTGGAAGCTGTAGGTGCCGTGAATGTCTTGATTGCCATTGCGACGCTTGTTGCGCAGCACGGCCGACCACTTGTTGGCGAAGTAGTTAGCGTAGTCTTCGCTGGCCAACAGGCGATCGACCCACTTTTGCCGTTTGGCCGGGTCGGTATCGGCCAGAAAGGCCTGCGCTTCCTCGGGTGTGGGCAGGCGGCCGGCCACGTCGATCGTCACACGGCGCAGGAAGGTCGAATCGTCGCAAACCTCTGAAGGCGGCACGCCCAACTTGCGCAGCTTGGCGAAAACCAGGTCGTCGATAAAGTTGGCCGGCTCGGGCAGGTTGTCGACCTCGATGCCCAAGGGAATGGTGCCGCGGAACACGTCGACGTGCGACTGATAGCGGGCCATTACCGATACGTCGCCCGTGAGATCAAGCGTTTGCACCAGGCCCGTCAGGGTGGTTTCGGCCATTTCCGGATCGTTGGCGTCGTACTGCGTGGTGCGGGTCACGTCTTCGGTCGAACCGTCGCTGTAGTGTGCAATGACGGTAAGCTGCTGCCGGCCTCGGGTGGTGAGGCTGCGCTGTTTGGGAAAGACCTCGATGCGCACCACTACGGGGTCGTCGTCGTTGCCGTAGGGCATGCCTTGAGCAATCCAGCGGCGCAAGAGGCGGTATTCGTGCGAGTCGACCTTGAGCCGCTCACCGCCCCCGTGGGGCACGCGGTTCGTGGCCTTTTGCAGCAGAAGGCTTTCGTCGGGCGCGGCGGGAAAGAGTCGACGGCCGCGGGCCTCTTTCACCAGGAACTCATAGTCTTCGGGCGGCTCGAACCCCAGGAGCGAGAGGCGAAAACCGTTTTGACCGCTCGCCTTGCCATGGCAGCCGCCGCTGTTGCAGCCCAGCTTGGTGAAGATGGGCACGATTTGATTGGGGAAATTGATCGGCGGCATGCTCTCGTAGTGGCTGACCTCGATCGTGAGGCTGGCCGTGGCGCCGCCCGGGGCGGTTGCGGTTACGGTGGCCGTGCCGTTGGCCAGCGGTGTGGCCAGGCCCGTGGGGTCGACGGTGACGATGCCCTCGGGCTCGACCGTGTAGGTAACGTCGGCCGTCAGATCGCGGAGCTGCCCGGTTTGGTACTTGCCCGTGACGACCAACTGCTCGCGGGCGTCGGGGCCGAGCATTTTAACGGTTTGTCCCTGGCGGCCGGAGCTGATCTCGATTGCCACGAGCGGGCCGGGATCGCCCAGGCCGGGCACCTTGGGCTTTGTGTCGTTGGTGTTGGTGGCCGCCTGTGTTGGCGTGGCTGCCAGCAGGGCCAAGCTCAGCGCGGCGGCACCGAGCAGCAGGCAGCGGCGCGACCAACCGGCACGGGGACGCGTTAGAGGCCAGTGGTCCGGCGACCGGCGAGAGACGCTGGCGATGGCGGGTCGGGGATAACGGGGATCGTCGAGCCGGTAAAGCACAGCAGCGACGAGTGCGAAGAC
>WGDQ01000909.1 GCA_015493185.1 Planctomycetaceae bacterium | reverse complement strand
GTGGAGAAGAAAAAAGCCGCGCGGGCTGCCGGCGTTGTTGCAAACGGCGCGAGCCCCGCGCGGCTTTTTTCTTCTCCACGCGGCGTTATCCCGCGTGCGGGCGCGAACGGTCGGCCGAGCTGGTAGACCGCCGCTTTTCTTCTCAGCCGCCCTTTGGCCACCGGTTCCGCTGGGGCCGGACCACCAATCGCCGACGAATCGCAGATGGTTCTTTGCCAGCGCGAGAGCGGCCCGGGGGCACGATACGATCTTGAGGCGCAGCGTCGCTGCTTCGGTGACTTTCAACCGGTGACTTTCGACCGGTGATTTTCCACGGGTGATTTTCGACCAGTGACTTTCGAAGCGAGGCCGGTCGGCTGCGGCGGGCAAACGCGCCGGATTAGTCGCTGAATTGCAAGCACCAGTAGATGGTGCCCCCCGGCGTGCGGTAGGCGGCGGCACCGATCTTTGTGTACGAGCGGCGCAGCATGTTGGCTCGATGACCGGGTGAGTGCATCCAATCGCGCACCGCTTCGGCCGTGGTGGCTTGCCCCATGGCGATGTTTTCGCCCACCGGGGCCGTCGTGTGCTGGAGTCGGCCGGTACGGGTCATCCAGGCGCAGTGGTTTCGGGCCGACTTGACGAGCGAAGCGGAAACCTCGAGCGGCGGCAGCCCGTGCTGTTTGCGTTGGTTGTTGGTGTGCTCAACCAATGATCGCTCGACCTGATGCAACAAAACGCCGTCGGGGGCCAACGGCACTTCAAGACGGTCGGACATGACCAACACGGTGGCGGCTACCAATAGAGCAGGTGTCATGGCTTCTTCTCGCTCCTCGACTTGCACGTGATGAGGAAGGGGGTGAGGTGCGCTGCCCGCGATGCCGGCGCCGGGGCGGGCAACACCGATTGCTTCGCCTCGCGCGAGACGGTCGCAATGGCGGGCCGTCGACATGGCGGCGCGAAAACCGCATCTTGCAAAGAGGGCGGGCAACGCAAACTGTTCCGATTACGCAGATCAGGCTAGCTTTTGCCGGACAGATCGCAACCCCCCGCGGGCGGCGTTGCGCGAGAAGAGCAAGAAAACGCGGTGTTTTGACGCGGCGGGGCGCCGCTTGTCGCAATGCGTGCCGGCAACGACAAGATGCGTGCGGTGCTGGGGCCGCCCCGTGCGATTGCCGGGGCCGAGGCTTGCTTTTGTCGAGCGGTTTGCTAACTTTTGGCTCCGGTTGTGGCTCGATGCCGAAGTGCTCGAGCGCGCAACCGGGCTGGAACCGAGAAGGCGCCGATCGCGATGCGGGAAATTCGCGTCGGGGTGCTCGGCAGCAGCGGGCCTGTTTGCGGGCTGCTTGGGCTGAGCAACGCCACACGACAGGCGACGGCCGAAGCGGCGGCAAGCGAAGGGGCCCGGTTGCGAGTGGGGGCGGGCACGTGCGGCCTCCGGCCCGCGGAAAAACAAGGCAGCAGGATGTTTTAACGAAACACAGACCGTGGAGATCGCGACATGTCGATGTACGTTGGCGAAGCGTTGGTTGGCGAGGGAAATGAAGTCGCCCATATCGACCTGCTGATTGGCAGCAAGCAAGGGCCGGTGGGTGAGGCGTTTGCCAATGCCTTGGCACGGCAGAGCGAGGGGCACACGAACCTGCTGGCCGTGCTGACGCCCAACCTGGCCGTAAAGCCTTCGACCGTGATGATTACGAAGGTCACGATCAAGGGCATGAAGCAGGCCGTGCAGATGTTCGGTCCGGCACAGGCAGCCGTGGCGAAGGCGGTGGCCGATTCGGTGGCCGACGGCGTGATTGCGAAAGATCAGGCCGAAGACCTGGTGATTGTTTGCGGCGTGTTCATTCATCCGGCGGCCGAAGACGACAAGAAGATTTACCAGTACAACTACGAGGCCACCAAAGAGGCGATCGCCAACGCAATGGCCGGCAAGCCAACGGTAGATGAAATGTTGGCCGGCAAGGACAAGGCCGAGCATCCGTTTTTCAAGGCCGACTGACGGGCTGCGACGGATTTCGAAGCCGAGCAGACCGGATCGATGCGAGCGGTCGGGTCGGGTTGGACGTTGTGTGTTGTTCCAGCGGCGTTGTGATCGTGTGCCCAGACTCTACGAGGTAGTGGGGTTTTGCTCGTGGCGAAACGCAACGTGCTTTTGCAGCTCGATAGCGACACGCAGCCGAGCGTGTTCGATAGCGTGGTGGCCATCGACTCGGGCGCGGACGAACTGCTGCGCCATGGCGGCGTGGAACCGATCGACGTTCGGCCGCTGGTGCATGGGGCGATTTTCACCCGTGGCGGCGAGGAGTTGCGGCACACGGCCATTTTCATTGGCGGCACCGACGTGGCCACAGGAGAGGTGCTGCTGCGGGAAGTGCTCGACAGCTTCATCGGCCCGCTTCGTGTTTCGGTGATGCTGGACGCCAACGGGGCCAACACGACGGCGGCGGCCGCGGTGCTGACGGCCTCGCGACACGTGAAGGTTTCCGGAAGCCGGTTTCTGGTGCTCGGTGCCACCGGACCGGTGGGGCAGCGCGTGGTGCGGTTGCTGGCCGCCGAAGGGGCCAGCGTTCGCGTGGCGTCGCGCGACATTCAGCGGGCGCGCAGCGTGTGCCAGCAGATCGAGTCGCGGCATCCCGAGGCGGTGCTCGAAGCCGTGGAAACCAGTTCGCCCGATCAAACCGAAGACGCGCTGCGCGGCGTCGAGGCGGTGATTGCCGCGGGAGCGGCGGGCGTGCAACTGGTGCCCGAGCCGATGCGAACATGCGCCGAGGGTTTGAAGCTGGCAATCGATCTGAACGCCGTGCCACCGGCGGGTTTGGAGGGCGTCGAACCGACCGACAAGGCCGTGGAGCGGCAGGGGCAGGTTTGCTACGGAGCGATCGGCGTGGGTGGGTTGAAGATGAAAATCCACCGCGCGGCCATTGGACGGCTGTTCGAAAGCAACGATCAGGTGCTCGACGCCGAAGAGATTTTCGCGCTCGGGCGGCGACTGGTCGAAGCGTGAACCACGCGGCATGCGAACCGTGCCGGAAAAGCTAAAACCGCGCCGGCATGTGAGCTGCGCGGGCATGTGAACCACACCGCGAGCAAACGGATTGGCGGACAGCAACGCCCGAGTTTGCATGAACGCCTGAGTTTGTATGCCCGAGAAATCGGGAGAACCGATCGCGCGGCGGATGAAGTCGTCCGCGCGTGTTGAGCGTGCTGCTGGCTGGCCGCCGCGCGTTGCCGCGGGCATTTCTTGCTCTTGCAATGGGCGGCGATTAGACTGAGGAACGTTGCCGTTTTTGTGCGCTGGTTGGCCCATGATAGGCCGACGACCGGGTGGGGCAGGCGAGTTTTTTTCGCACGTTTTTGCACGCGGC